>JAKQXK010000619.1 GCA_029561505.1 Spirochaetota bacterium
CTTCACAATTTCTGTGCCCTTCTCGGTGCGGCTCACGACGCTGCACTCGAGCATCATTGAGTGGTCGTCTTTCGTCAGCAGCAGCGTGCGCGAAGGGCCGGGTGGCATCTGGTGCAGAATCTCAAGGTGCGGGTGAGCGTAGAGCAAAGCCCTGGCAGGGTTCTTCTGATTATTTTCGACGACGTGAATTGGCAGACGGGAAAAAAGTTTTTCGGTAATCTGGTGCAGCTGCGCGTGGTCGATAATCTTGCGGGCCTTCGTCGCCTCGTCTGCTTCTGGTGGGTTGTGCATCTCTGATCATATGACCGCCCCGGACAATGAGACTATGCCATTTTTCTTTAGCCGTGTATCCGTATTTTTACGCAGATTTCGGGAAAATGCCCTTGGCAAGATATGCGCGTAAAGAGAAATGCGCAGTGAAATACTTTTTCCAGATTTTTATCTTTCTGTATTGAAATGAAAACTGCATTCATCACCGGCGCTTCAAGCGGTTTTGGCGCCGCAATTGCCGAAAAATTCGCATTAGGCGGATTTCGACTCGTTCTGTTGGCGCGCCGCACAGACAGATTGCAGGCGCTTGCGAAAAAAATTGGCACTGATTGCCATTTGATTAGCTGTGACGTGCGCGACGGCGAACGATTGCGTGAAGCCGTCGCGACTTTGCCGCCAGATTTTTCGCAGATTGAAATCCTCATCAATAATGCAGGCCTTGCCCTGGGGCTCGAACCCGCGCACCAGACGCTGTGGGCTGACTGGCAACAGATGATTGAAACCAACTGCACCGCAGTGGCGCACCTAACGCGGCTAATAGCACCCGGCATGGTGGCACGGCGCCGAGGCCATATCGTCATGATCGGTTCGGTCGCAGGCAATTATGCATATCCCGGTGGCAATGTTTACGGTGCAACAAAGGCTTTTGTCGGGCAATTCTCGCAAAATCTCAGGGCTGATCTTTCGCAGCACGGCATTCGCGTCACATATATCGCGCCTGGGCTTTCAGGCGGCAGTGAATTTTCAGAAGTACGGTTTCACGGTGATGCAGAAAAAGCAGCGGCAGTCTACGTGGGTACAGAACCCCTGTTACCGGCAGATATCGCCGAATGTGTCGATTGGGCCGTACGCCAGCCAGCGCATGTCAATATTAACAGCATCGAACTGATGCCGACCTGTCAGGCCTCAGGGCCGCTCGCGGTGAATCGCTCGCAAAAGGTCTGAAATCGCAGCCTATGCCTGTTGCAAACCTTCGGGAACAGGCCCGAGGCCCTCGCGAATGAGCGCCGGTGGCCAGGTGCGCACGTCGAGAATCGTCGAATACTGGCCAGTAACCTGCCCGCATTCAACGACCGCATCGACGCGGTTTTCGTAACGGTCGGCGATTTCTTCGAAGTCATGCATCTCTTCGGGTGGCAGATCAAGTGAACTGCCCATCAGCGGCAGCTCGAGCTGCGCCAGCAAAGCTGCAATAAGCGGATGTTCAACGATACGGATGCCGACGCTGTTTTGTTTCGTCACGGCATAGTGTGGCAGACTTTTTGCCGCATCAAATATCAATGTGTAAGGGCCGGGCAAAATATCTTTCATGAAGCGAAACAGCTGGTTACCCTGCGTGCGCACGTAGGTGCTCATCTGCGAAAAGTCGCGGCAATAAAGAGTCAGCGCCTTGTGTTTGGGTAAATCTTTGATGCGCTGAATCTGCGCGATACTGTCTTTGTTCTGAGCCAGCGTGACGAATGCATAAACGGTGTCGGTTGGCAGAACGAGTAGAGATCCGCCTTTTAATTTTTCGACAAGCTGTTTGACCAGCCTGGGTTCGGGATTGTCTGGGTGCAGATAGAGTCGCATTCGCGACTCTATCTGCGACAAAACGTTATATCCAAATCATTACACCGAGAGAAGCGCGCCAGCCCTGGGCAGTTATTTCATTAAACTGGCTGCTAACGGCGCTCAGCTGGCTCGGCACTGAAGGCTTGAGTGAGCTCCATTGTGCACCGCCTTCGGCGAAAACGTAGATCATTGGCAGCACTTTCATTGTGAGGCCGAAAACCGTGTG
>JAKQXK010000630.1 GCA_029561505.1 Spirochaetota bacterium
GCGTGGAATGCATACCGCCAAGCGCTCGCGCCGCTCGTAGAGAAAGGCGTGCTCGTGATGCCTGAGCTTGCGCATAACGCGCACATGTTTTATCTCGTCTGCCGTTCGCTCGATGAACGCAGCGCGCTCATCGAATACCTCAAGGGCCAGGGGATAGCGTCGGTTTTTCATTATCTGTCGCTGCACAAAAGCCAGTATTTCGCCGACAAGCATGATGGACGCGTTCTACCCCATGCCGACCGCTTCACCGATTGCCTGTTGCGGTTGCCGATGTTCGCCGAACTCGGTGCGGCGGGCGCTGAACGAGTCGCAACTGCAGTTCTCGATTTTTACAGCACGCGCTAGCATTTTCGTATGTTGATATTTTTGATGGCGGCAGGTTGTTAGCTCGAGGTCTTTTAACGCAGCGCAAAGCCCGCTTTCTGCATTTTCTGAATTAGTCCATCTTGCAGCTTTTTGATTTCATCTGACGCGAGAGTTCGCGTTGGGTTGCGCCAGACTGCCCGCACCGAAACCGCCTTGTCGCCGTCTTTCAGGTTGCCGCCGGTGAATGTGCTGACGTGTTCAAAGCTCACGAGTACCGTCTTGTCAAGGTCGCGGCGAACCAGCGGCTGCGCGACACCGGCAGCTGCTTTCAGTGACGCGAACTCACCTCGCGCCGGCATCACGAGAGTCAGATCAAAGTCTACGGCCGGGTGTGTGAACGGCGGACGATAGGTGGCACCTTGAGCCTTGAGAGCGAGCAGGTCTTCAAGCAGCGCATCAAAATACCATACCGGGTCTTTGATACCAAACGCGGCTAGAATGCGCGGGTGTACTTCACCGAATCTGAAGACTTTTTTATCTTTGGTGCCGGCGCTGCCCGAACGACCCGGATGAAAGATGCCATGCGCATCATTCATAAATACCTGGTCGTGGCGCAACAGGCCACAGCCCTCGAGTGCTGCCGATATGATTGCCGCAATCTCTTGTGCCACTGAGGCAGGCTCGGCGGTAGACGTAACAGCGCCCGCATAGAAATACGCTTCACGGCGCGGGAGCTTACTGTGCGCCGGCGGCAGCATGAGTTTTTCAATTTCGAAGAGGCGCGTATTTTTTTCTTCACGGTAGTTGCCGTGTACTGCGCGCAAGAGGCCCGGCAGAGGTGATGTGCGCAGAAAACCCATGTCGCTGTGCAATGAGTTTTGCATGCGCATCGCGTCGCCTGCTGGGCTGAAAAACTCATCTGTCTTCAGATCGTTTTCACTGTGAAAGGCATAGTTCAGAACTTCATTCAGTTGCAGGCGTATTGCAGAAAGATCGCGCAAGCGGTGCTCGAGTTCACGCAGCGCATTGTGCGCCCGCGGGGTTTCGCACGCGACTAACGCGGGTTCAATAGCAATTTCTTTGTAGCCGATGAAACGGCCTATTTCTTCAACGAGGTCTTCGCCGATGGTGATATCGTACCACTTGCGCCATGCAGGTGGCGTTACAACCAGAGTATCACCTTTTTCTTCGACACCAAAACCGAGCCTTTTCAGAATCGTTGCATTGCTGTCGCTGCGCTCGGCGATATAGCCCAGTTTTTGATCGATGAACGCGTTGCTGACGATAATCGGTTGCGTCTTGTTGTAGTCTTCAGTCGAAACTTCGGCAATTTCTGAGAGCGTAGCTGACGGCTGCTCTTCGGCAAGAAGTGTTGCGAAGCGGTAGATTGCTGCTTTGGCCTTACCGGGATTTTGCGCCTTTTCAAAGCGCTGCGACGAGTCGCTGCGAATGCCGGTTTTCGCGACCGCCTTTCGTATGTCGCTGCGGTGAAAAGTCGCCGATTCGAGAAAAAGTTTGGCTGTTGACGTGGTTGTCTCTGTGCCCGCGCCGCCCATGACACCCGCGAGCGCGACGGCTTTGTCTGAATCGCGAATCACGACGAGACCTTCTGGCAACTCGTGCGTGGTGCCGTCGAGCAGCGCAATCTTCTCTTTGCTTTTTGAATAAGAAACCTTCACGAGAGATGAGATCTTGTCGCGGTCGAACGCGTGGTTTGGTTGGCCGATTTCGAAAAGAACATAGTTCGAAATGTCAACGATGTTATTAATAGGTTTCTGGCCAACCGCGATGAGCCGCATCTGTCGCGCAAGGGGAGATGCAGCAACCTTAAAGCCCGTTAATTCTGCACCACAATAGGTAATCGCTGCGCGACCCTCGATTTCAATTTTCGGAAGCGTTGTTGCTTGTGTTTTGAATGTCGCTTCTTCTGGATTATTTTTGAGTGGCTTACCTAAGAGTGCAGCGATCTCGCGCGCAAAACCGAAGTGGCACCACAGGTCGGGACGGTGCGTAATCGACTTGTTGTCGATGTCGAAAATAATGTCGGGCTTGCCGAAATATTCAGACAGCGGCGCACCGACTTTCCAGTCATCGGGCAGCGGCATGAGGCCGTCAACTTTCGCGGGGGCGTAATCAAGTTGTGTAATGCCGAGTTCACCGCCTGAGCAGAGCATGCCGAAACTCTCGACGCCGCGCAGTTTTGCCTTTGTCATTTCGCGCCCGTCAGGGAGCTTGACGCCTACCAGGGCAGCCGGAAACTTCTTGCCTTGTTCGACGTTCGCCGCGCCGGTAACGATCTGTACCGTTTCTTTGCCAGTATTCACCTTGCAGATTTTCAGTTTGTCTGCGTCGGGGTGTTTTGTGAGCTCTTCAATCAGCGCCACCGGAATTTTTTCCATGTGCGCCATGAAGTCTTCGAAGCCTTCAACTTCGCAGGTTTTCATCGTCAGCAGGTTCGCGAGCTCTGCAGGCGTAACGCCGGCGAGATCGACAAATTCATTCAGCCAGTTGTATGATAGTTTCATATAGTTACCTCACCAGTTTTGGTGCGACGCGTTGGCGTCTCATCAAAACTGTCTCAAAAAATCGAGTTTGCCCGCCATAAAATGGCGTATGTCTTCGATGCCGTGCTGCATCATCACCAGGCGATTAAGCCCCAGCCCAAACGCGGCCCCCTGCCATTCGGCGGGGTCAAGCCCGGCGGAGCGCAGAACGTTCGGGTGCACGAGGCCGCAGGGCAGAACTTCAACCCAACCCGAATGTTTACAGACGCTGCAGCCCGATCCGTTGCAGACTAAACACTTCATATCAAGTTCGAAGCCGGGCTCGACGAACGGAAAATAGCCGGGCCTGAGTCTGACATCCACCTCGCGGCCAAAAACTTCGGTCAGCAACGTCTGCATGAGATGAAGCAGGTTACCGACCGAAACCTTACGGTCGATAATCATGCCTTCCATTTGGTAAAATGTGTGCTCGTGTGATGCGTCGACTTCTTCGTAGCGAAAAACACGGCCAGGCGCGATGATTCTGAGCGGCGGCTTCATGCCTTCAAGAGCGCGAATCTGTACGGTTGATGTGTGCGTGCGCAGCAGATGACCTGTCGCAGTGTAAAATGTATCTTGCATGTCGCGTGCAGGATGGTCGTCGGTAAAGTTCAGCGCGCCGAAGTTGTGATAGTCGTCTTCGACTTGCGGGCCGTCAACAATCGAAAAACCCATCGAGGTAAAAATTTCTTCGAGGCGGCGCTGCGTTTGCGTTATCGGGTGAGTATGCCCCGAGTGCGCACCGCTGCCGCGTACTGCTGCATATTCGGGTGGCGTCACAGAAAGATCAAGAAACTCGGTTTCGGCAAGCGAGGCGAACTTGGCCTGCATCAACTCAGACTCTTTGGCAGAAAGAAGTTCGTCGAGTTTATTCTTGAACGCGTTGGCGGCTTTGCCCACTTCACCGCGCTCTTCGGGAGTGAGCGAACCGAGCTGTTTCATGACGCCGGTAAGCGCGCCCTTCTTACCGGTGAAGTCGTGACTGACTTGTGCGAGGGCATCAGCGTCAGCCGCGCCCGCAATTGCCGCCGCGGCATTGGCCTCAAGGGCCTTTATTTCAGCGATCAGGTCAGCCATTTGGCTGATAAAATGTGAATTTCAGACAGGGCGTCAAAGACTAACAGGCAGCCTGCGCAGCAAATAGGCTCTGGCGGCGGCATCATTAGCCAAGGCAGCAGCCCGCCTGAACGCAGCGTGCGCCTCTTGCGTTTTTTTTTCGGCGATAAGAAGCTCTGCAGTAACTGCCCAAAAGGGCTGATAACTTTGCGCGACTGCTGAAACCTGATCGAGCATCGTTCGGGCAAGGGGGATATCCCCCTTCTGCAAAAGTGCTGCCGCGCAGGCAACCTGAGCACCAACAGTCGGTTGCAGTTCTATCAGGCCTGCATAGAGCTCGCAAATCGCCCCCCAATCGGTTTTACCCGTGACGCCGCGTGCCGTGTGCACTGCCTGAATGGCCGCCTCGAGTTGAAATGGCCCGATTGAGTGCATCGCCGCGGCGCGCTTCAGCGCGGCGTCTGCCTCAAAAATAAAATTCACCCGCCAGAGTTTTGGGTCTTGGTTCTGCAGCGGAATATAGTCACCATCGGCATTGCGCCGCGACGGTGCGCGAGCCGCAGAAAAAAGCATCAGTGCGAGCAGGCCCAGCACCTCTGCGCTGTGAGGCAAAATTTCGGTGAGTGTGCGCACCAGATAGATTGCTTCGTCGGCAAGCCCGATGTGCGCGGTGGTACCGCCGTCGATATCATCGTGACCGAGACCGTATGCGCCGTAGATCGCATCGAGAACAGCCGTCGTGCGCGCCGCAAGTTCATGTGCCTCGGGGATAACAAAAGGAATTTTGCTGATGCGAATTTTATTTTTCGCGCGCACAAGTCGCTTGGCCATCGCCGCCGGCGAAACCAGGTATGCCGAAGCAATGCGCTCAGCATCGAGACCGAGAATTGTTTGCAGCATAAGCGCCGCGCGTACATTTTCATCGATACCAGGGTGTGCGCAGACAAAAAAGAGCTGCAGCCTCTCATCGTTCAGGTAATTTTCGGGTGATTCGGTCGTTGCGTCGGCGTAATCGCCTGTCAGTTCAGTTTCGTGGCTGGTCTTACGAAATTGATCTGTAAGGCGCCTTGTCGCAACCGTGAACAGCCAGCCCGCCGGGTTTTGTGGTATTCCCTTTACGGGCCAGTATTCAAGCGCGGCGCGAAACGCTTCGGCGACCGCGTCTTCAGCAGACGCGATGTCGCTTGTGCGCGCGGCGAGACTCGCAACCAATTTCGCGCGCGACTCACGCGCGAAATTGGTTGCGAGTCTCGCCGCGCGCACA
>JAKQXK010000641.1 GCA_029561505.1 Spirochaetota bacterium
TTTGGCCGCGTCTTCTGAGAACTGCAACAGTTCATTATAGGCCTTCACGAACGACAGCACCTGCTTTTTGGCGGCGTCGTTGTCGTTCAGAATCTCGGTCTCTACATTGTCTTGAGAAGTTTTCAAGAGGTTGAGCGAAACGCCTTCAATGATATCGGCGAGATTGCTGTTCGCTTTGCGGCTGATCGCAATGCCATCGATCTTGAGCTGCGCGTTCTGCGCCGCGCGCAGCAGATTCGGAAATATCTTTCGCTGCTCTGCTTCGGCAGGTGTTTTGTCGTCTTTGCTTTCGGTGTGGTCGATTTTCGGCTGCGGCTTCACCGCATAGGTCAGTTCGAGTGGCTCGAAAATGATATCTGCCCCCGTCGCATAAAATTCAACCCCAGTCAGCCCTTTTGTTACCGCGATGGTCTGTGGCCCGGTCTGCCCCGAAAGTTTATGCCTTTCTTCTTTTTCGCCGTACTTCAAAACGACCCCGAAATCGGCGCGCTTCATGATTTCTTTTTCACGCGTGCGGGTAATATTGTAGGTTTCGAGTTCTATTCCCTTAATATTTATATTCTCACGCACACCGTCGCTGATGGTATCGGGCGCACTGTCTTCTTCGTGATCGCCCAACGACGCCATAGCAGCAACCGAAATGCTCGTGAGCCGGCGTTCATCAGAATTCTGGCCTGCAAGAAATTTATAGAGTGTCGCTGTGCTGTCGGCGATCGCCAGAGATTTTTTGTCTTCTGATGCTGTTCCTTTGGCCCCTATAGTCGCCTCGAGCTGCTGTGGCTGAATCAGCCAGCGTTCTTTTTCCGTTGTTTCTTTTGCTTCGGGGACTTTCTGCGGGTCTTTATTTTCTTTGGCAGTTTCTTTCGCGTCTTTCTTGCCAAAATCGGGCGTCGCATTCGCCGAGATGAGGCCGAGCCCCTTCAGCAGGCCATCGGGATCTTCGATCTTCAGCAGCGCATCTTCACCCTGCGCGACGCTGTCGATGATCAGAATCGATTCGTCTTCTTTGATCTGCACCGTTTTCGGCGTTATGTCTTTGTTATGGTATTTCTGCAAATGCTCTTTTAGGGACTGCAGCGTTCCGCCGGCAAATTCCGATTCGACCGTGCCTATTTTCAGTTTTGCCGGCGGCAGCTTTTTGCGTAGGGATTGCGGCGAACTCGCGAAACTCAGGTTTGAAGCCAGCTTCAGAACCTGCAGCGTGTGGCGCGAGGGGGGCGCATTCTTTCTCACCGACCCGTCGACCACCCCTGCCGGCGTCGCGTTCAAGCGTTTTTGTTCAAACGCCGCTTCAAAAGATGACATCGCATGTAGCGCGTCTTGCAGCGTTTTGGTGCGTTTTCTGAGTTCGTTCAGAGCCTTGGTGGTGTCAGAGAGGTCTTTTTTGTTATTCTCAAGCCTCACTATCGGGGCCTTTTCAACCTCGACGAGCTTCTTGATAATGTCTTTCGTGTCGATTCCCGACGCGAGACCTGGCATTTGCGGCGCTGGCATGTTCGATTAGCTCCCTTGCGGGGTATGCCCCCTGTTCAGACCATCGGCCTGTATCGCAAAAGGGTTAAGTGATTTAATGTATGCGCGCGGCGAGCGCGCATAATGGGCAGGCGGCGCGCCTACTTGAATTTTTTCCAGATCTGTGTGCGGCCGAGCATCGAAATGCCGACGTAACCCCGCACGCGCAGCACCTGGCCGTTGTTTTCGGCCTTGATCTTGCACTTGTATGTTTTCCCGTTGTTGGGGTCCATGATTGTGCCGCCATTCCATTCGTTGCCGTCTTGCTTGAGGTTGCGCAGAATAACGAGACCGACGACCGGTTTGTTGTAATCACCACCCTTGCACTCAGTACAAAGCGGGTTTGTGTTCTCGCCTTCTTTAATAGCGAGTATCTTCGTGATCTTTCCCGACGCGACGCCGTTCTCAACCCAGATCTGAATATACGAACGTGGCTTGCCGGTTTCATCGTCGATCGTCATCCACGTGCCAGCCACATCGTTTGCAAACAGCGATGGTGCCGCAACGCAGCAAGCGATCAATATCAATATCAGTTTTTTCATGCGGTACGCTGCATTGTCGGCTGCAAAGGTCAAGCAATAATGGCCGGCGTTTGCAGATTATCTAAATACCCATTAGGATATCGAACAGACATGCATCGGCAAGCGTGCGCCGCCCGTGAGCGCACGAGCGGCGGCTCGCAATGAGACCTCCTCATTTTTTTTGGCACTGCTCTGTGTGTTGATTCATCAAGAAAATGAAAAAGAAAACGAGTGTGAACTATCGTGTGTGTTGCAGCGCAAACAAAATTATACCTCAGACTTCGTCTAAATGTGTTGACTCGACAGAACATCCGATCAGTGTAGACAACACAACTTTCTAAACCTCGGAGGACTCAATATGATTACAAAACAAAACACAAAATTTTACCGGCATTCTCTGCTCGCGCTCGCAGGCGTCGTTGCAGTCTCAATGGCATTCAGCGCTTGCGGTACTTCACGCGGCGTCGCAATCTCAGACGCGGTGCGCGCAGACAGCAAGGGCTTACCTGCAGATGTCGCTAAACTGTGGGAGAAACGCCACATCGAAGCTGAACTGGTGAAAGCTCTGCCGAAAATTGAAGAGCTGGTAAAAAACAACCCTGGCAACTATGAATACCACATCATTGCGGCCCGCGCGTTCTACACTTACGCAGACGGCCACATCTTTCTGCGCCTGACTGAAGACAACGAGAAGCAGGTAAAACCAGAACTGACCAAACAATACGACAAGGCGATTCAATACGCAGAAAAAGCCATGTCGCTCGAACCAGCATTCAAGAAAAAACTGCTCGCTGGCGGCAGCATCGAAGACGGTCTCGAGCTTCTCGGCAAAGACTATATCGATTCGATCTACTGGCGTTATGCGGCGTTTGCGCGCTGGTCTCGCCTTGAAGGCACAACCACCCTGCTGAAGAACAAGGGCAAGTTCACTAAAATGGTTAAACGCGTCGAAGCGCTCGACCCGAACTATTTCTTCGGTGCGGTTTTCCGTTATTATGGCGGGGCAGAAACCCTGTCGCCTACCGGCAGCATGGCGAAAGGCAAAGAAAACTTCGAAAAAGCGATTCAGCTGGCGCCTAAATTCTTTGGCAACCACGTGCTTTATGCCGACGTCTGGGCAGCGAAAAAACTCGACAAAGCCCTCTTTGAAAAAGAGCTCAACTTCGCTATTTCATCTGATCCGTCTGACCTCGGTCGCCCTGAATGGGTACCAGAGCAGATCATTGAACAGAATAAAGCGAAGAAATTTCTCAAAGAAATTGAAACGAGAAACTTTGACTGAGGTAACATATGAATTCATTTAAAAAAGCAGCCATCACAACATCACTCGCCGCGCTCGTCTTCGTGAGCGGCGACGTGGCGTCGCAGGCAAAAGACGTGACTCTCAAGATGGGCACCGTCGCACCATCGGGAACCCCATGGTCTGACGAGCTCTACGGCATCAAACGCCGCATTGAAAAAGAGAGCAACAAGAACATCAAGCTGAAAATTTATCTGGGCGGGCAGCTCGGCGGTGAACACGAAATTCTGCAGGGCATACAGCGCGGGCGCATTCAAGGCGGTGGTCTCACCGCCACGGCGCTCGCGGCCGCTGTCCCAGAGCTCGACCTGATAGAAGTGCCTTACCTGTTTGACAGCCAAAAGCAGGCAGACTGCGTGCTCGATAAGCACCTGCTCGAACCATTCACACAGCTATTTGCCGAAAAGGGGCTGGTGTTTGTTACCTGGGCAGAAAATGGTTACCGTAACATCGGCACGAAAAACAAGCCGATCAAAACTCCAGGAGACCTGCGCGGTGTGAAAATTCGTGCGCAAGAATCGAAGGTGCACCTCGCCTACTGGAAAAAGCTCGGCGCAAGCCCGGTGCCTATTGCGGTGCCTGAAGTTTTGCCAGCGCTGCAGACCGGCGTGGTAGAGGGCTTCGACCAGACAGCCCTTATGACCCTCGCCGCTGAATGGCAGACGTCCATCAAGTTCTATACAGTGACAGAGCACATCTATCAGCCCGCCGCAATCGTTTTCAGCAAATCGTTCTTTGACGGGTTAAGTCCTGACCAAAAGAAAATTCTGATGGGCGAAGGCAACGGTCTCGCACCGCGCGCACGCCGTGCGGTTCGTCGCCTCAGCGGCCAGCTGATCAAGGCTCTCGAATCAAACAACGTACAGATTATCAAACTTTCAGGCGGCGAAAAGGCGGCATTTAAGAATGCAGCTTCTGGTCTCGCCGAACAGATGGTTGGCCAGATCGGTGGTAAATCATCGATGATCTACGCGAAAATCAAAGCAGGCAAAGCCGCCTGCGGCAGATAGACGACTGAGGTCTGATGCTGAGTATAATGAAACTCATATTGGACGGTATGGCCCGCCTCGAGAAATGGATAGCGGGCATTTGTATCGCTACCATTATGGTGCTGATGGTTCTAGACGTCTTTGGCAGAAACGTGCTCAAAGACGGTATCGTTTGGGCGCAGAAACTTTCGCTGCACCTCATGTTGTGGGCGGGCCTTCTTGGCGCGTCCATAACTTCGTCTAAAGGCGGACACCTACGGCCTGAAATTGCCGATAAACTGTGGCCGAAGAGTTTTCAGCCGGTGCTCAAATCTATAGAGCACTTTCTGATAGCTGCGTTCTGTCTCACAATGGCGTTTTTTGCTCTGAAATACATCTTGCATAGCCTCGAAACCGGCGACAAAACTCCGGTCACCGAGCTGCCGATGTGGCTGGTGCAGGGTATTATACCCTACACACTGGCATCGATGGGCATTCGCCATTTCACGTATGCGTTTATCGCTGAAATCAGACCGAAAGATTTGAACGAAGCAGAAGAAGCGCTGCAGCTCGAGGCCGAAGTCTCAGGGAAGGTTGACTAGATGGTCGTCGCTGGGCTTCTGCTGCTTATTCTGCTGCTCATTCTCTTTGGGCAACCGCTCTTTGTGATCATCGGAGCCGTGACCGGCTATTGTTTTCTCTTCATGGGAAATGGCGGGTTATCGAACATCATTGGCGACCTCTATTATGGGGCCGACAAAGAGATTCTGCTCGCGATACCGCTGTTCATTCTAGCGGGTAACCTGATGACGCACGGCTCGATTGCGCGCAGGCTCATCGATGTCGGCCGCGCATTTACGGCTCCGATTCCCTCTGGGCTTGCGGTCGCGGGTGTGGTTTCGTGCGGCATTTTTGCGGCAATTTCAGGTTCGTCTCCCGTGACGCTGATTGCGATCGGCGGGGTGATGTACCCGGCTCTGCGCCAGGCAGGCTATCAGCAGAATTTCTCAATGGGAATTCTCGCCGCAGGCGGTACGCTCGGCATCATTATTCCCCCGAGCATTCCGATGATCATCTACGCGATCATGGTCGGCGTGTCGGTTATTGACCTGTTTCTTGCAGGCATTGGCCCGGGTCTCTTGCTGCTGACTGCTCTCGTGATCTATTCAGTCATTAAGGGCTGGAAAATGGAACGCGGCAAATGGGTGATGGCAGATATTCTGAACTCACTGAAGAGCGGCATTCTCGCGCTGCTGATGCCCGTCATTATTTTGGGCGGTATCTATACCGGTTGGTTCACAGCGACAGAATCTGCGGCGATTGCGGTTATCTATGCCGTGTTCGTTGAAATTGTCATTCACCGCGAACTTTCTCTGAAGAAACTGCCGGCGATTTTTTCAGAAAGCGCTGAAATGTTGGGTACACTTTTCCTGATTCTACTGTTGGCAGTCAGCTTAAACAAGTTCATGACTGAAGAGCAGATTCCGCAGGCGCTCGTCGAAAAAATGTCGGCGCTTATCTCAAACAAAGTTGGATTTCTCATCGGCGTGAATATTTTGCTGCTAATCGTGGGTATGTTCATGGATATCATGAGCGCGATTCTGGTGTTGGCACCCCTGCTCGCACCGATGGCGATTCATTATGGCATTAACCCGATTCACTTCGGCATCATCATGATCGTGAACCTCGAGATTGGTTACCTGACACCACCTGTGGGTGTGAACCTATTCGTCGCCTCGAGCATTTTCAAGGTGCCGCTGGGTCAGGTGATCAAGGCTGTCTTCCCGATCGTTCTGGTGTTTTTGGTCTGCCTTGGTATCATTACCAGCGTACCTGAAATTGCGCTTTTTCCCCTGAAGAACGCAGGCGAGAAGCAAAAGACGACGCTGAGCTCGCAGCCAGCGAGTAAAACAGAACAAGGCAAGCAGCTGACCGAAGAGCAACAGATATTTGTCGGTAAATGGAAATCGCCCGCGGGCACTTTCGAAATTACCGACGATGGCATCGCTCGCCTTTCGCCACCCATTGGGGCGGTTGGCGCGAAGTTCTTGCCGAAATTAGGCGACGCGACGCTCGAAATTGAAGGTACGAAAACGATTACGGTCAAATCAGGCGAAACCGTGAAAACGTTCAAAGTGGTAAAAGCACCCAAAACCAAAGGTGAAAAGACCACGATGACGCTTGATAAGGTAGTCTACACGAAAGAGACAGCTGAAGAAGAACCTTAACGGGTTCTTTATGATTCTGCGAAAAGACAGGCAGGTTTCGGAAAAACTGCCTGCTAATTCGCCAGCAGTCTGCTGATCAGCTCTTGCCATACCGGCAGCAGCTGGTCGGCGGTCACCCTTTGCGCCGCCGGTTGCACCGAGAGCAGGTAATCTGCAATGCCGTCGTCTCGATTCGCAGGGCGCGACACGCCCACCCGAATGCGGTGAAAGTCTGCACTTCCGGTGACACCCATGATGCTGCGAAGGCCATTGTGCCCCTTGTGCCCACCGCCAAACTTGTAGCGCACGATACCTGTATCGAGTTCGACTTCGTCGTGAAAGACCACGACGCGCCCAATCGGTATGTTGAACTTTTTCATCACCGCGCCCACGGCCTGGCCCGAAAGGTTCATGAACGTCTGCGGCTTCACAAGCAGTAGCTTTGCTTCTGCATCGCTGACCTCGGCGAGGTCGGCGGCGAGCGACTTGAAAGCCGAATAATCAACGTCAGGCCAAAGTGCATCAAGAGCCATCGCACCCGCGTTATGCCGCGTAAAACGGTAACGATCACCGGGGTTCATAAGCCCTACGCAGGCGATTGTCGGCTTCATCGACCCGAATTCAACCTCGCCCTGCCCCGTAAATTTTGAAGTGCAGTCCGCGGGCAGCCAGCGGCCGGCCAAACATACGATTTTATGATTGCTGTGCCGATGCGTTACGCTAATCAGGCGTGCCGGTCTCTGGGACGTTCGGGCTTTTATTTTTAAGTTTTGAACCAATGTATGAAAATCGGAAGCCAAATTTGCAACGAGGCAAAAGTAGGGGTACACCCCGAAGAGTAGCACGTTACGTGAGGCCTCCACAGTATTTGCGGGTTCAATACTGCAAATAACAACGGCGCCCCGGTACCGGCATTTTTGTCTTCGCGCAACCTGAAGCCATGCAACACCTCAAAGATGAGGATCTTATTCGCGAACTCAAGCGCGCCGAACTCGGCGAACATCTGACGGGCTCGGGGCAACAGGCAGAAAAAATCTTTGCAGAACTGATACAGCGCCACCAGCGCCCGTTTGCCCGGCTCGTGACGATCAGATATCCTCTCGATATTGCAAGCGCCGAAGAAATCACCCAGGATTTCTGGCTCGAATGTTATTCTGCCCTGCCCCGTTATAACCCCGACAGGCCTTTTTTGAGCTGGGCGACGACGATTCTTTTTCGGACAGCCGAGAAATTCATCAAAAAAAGGCGCAAAGAGGTGCAGCTTTCGCCGCAGAGTGACTTCTTCGATGCTCAGGTCGCCCTGAATTCTGACAGCGCGGCACAAACTTTCGACAAAGACCAGATTGCGAGCATGCTGAGCGCGGTGCGCGAATTGCCGGCAGAACTCGCTTTGCTGATCGATCTGCGCTTCTTTCAGCAGAAGAAAATTGAAGAGATTGTTGAGGCTACGGGGCTTGCACGATCAACGGTATTCGAAAAGCTCAATCTGGCATACAAGAAAATTCGCCGCCGGCTGAGCGACCGCGAACAAAAAGGCCCACCCTCAAAGTGAAACAGCCTTTTTGCGGCGTTCGGGTGCGGCGTTAGAGCAACTGATCAGGGGCTTTTTCGCGCAGATCGCGAATGTCGGTTAGCGCTTCGCGCTTGGCGATCAGCAGCACGCCATCGTCTTCAATGAGCACGCAGTTTTCAAGCCCGAGCAGCGCGACCGTCAGGTTTGTCTTGATTATGTTGCCCTTTGCGCGGTGGCTGATCACTTTGCCCTGAATCACATGGTTGCCCGTCGCATCGGCGGTGTGAATACGCGCGAGCGCGTCAAATGAGCCGACATCGTCCCATGTGAAGTCGGCGCGAATGAGGCCCACTTTCTTGGTTTTTTCCATTATCGCATAGTCGATAGAAATATTCTGCATTTTCGGAAAAATTTTCGCGAGGTTCGCGCTGCTCTGCGCACATTGGTCGGCCTGCTTCAGCATTTCACTCTGGTAGATTCTAAAATCTTCGCGAATGCGGCCCAGCGAAAAAATGAACATGCCCGAGTTCCAGAAATGCCGCTCTGTCGTGAGGTAATGGCTCGCGGTCTGGTAATCGGGTTTTTCGCGAAAGCTTGAGATTGCGCTCATGCGCGGCGCAACTTCAATACCGGCCTCGATATAACCATACCCTGTCTCGGCCCGGGTAGGCTGAATGCCCATGCACCAGATACGTTCGGCCGCGCGCGCAAGCGCGAGTTTTACCGTCTCAGCCCATTTATCGATCGGTTCAATGTGATGGTCTGCCGCGAGAATCACGAGACCTGATGCATCGTCGGCTCCGTGTGCCTTCAGGTATGAGGCAAAATATGCGATGATCGGCGCTGTGTTACGCGCAGCCGGTTCGAGCAGATATTGCTTCTTGTCGAGTTTGACAACCTTCTGAATTTTAAGGGCGAGATCTTTATTGGTGCCGATATAGATGCGGTCGGGCGTGGTCAGAAGTTTCGCCCGCTCAACCGCTTCTTCGATCAGCGTTTTTTTTCCGGTGATGTTGATGAGCTGTTTAGGCCGGCTGACGCGGCTCATGGGCCACAGGCGCGTGCCTGAACCACCCGCCATAATCATCACGAAGGGCTTACCGTTCGTCGCAAATTCTTTGGCGACTTTGCCGGGTTTAACCGCCACCTTGTCTGCCGGTTTAGTTGCGGCCGATTTCTCCGCCGGTTTCGCCTTTGTTTTCGTTGCTGCCATCACGCCCTCGCTTTGCTTTGTTCGGTAAGTCGCCTTTGTTCAGGCTGCTGCCACGGCCCGACGCATCCAGAATCACCTGGCCCGCGCGGGGGGCAATCTTTTCTATTTTATAATATTCAATAATGTCGGGGTTTTCGCTAATCAGAGCCGACATCTTTTCGGTCTTATTCAGCTCTTCAAGGTTGCGTTTGCGCTCTAGAGCGAGTTCGGCATCGCGCTCAATCTGCGTGAGCAGCGCCCGCCGGTCGGCCGCCGCCACCTCTGCAAGGTTACGCGTCTGCGCTGCATAAAGTTCGTTATCCGGCACATAAATTTCACGCAGGTCGATAGTCTTTAGTTTCAGCCAATTACCCTTGAGTTGGCGGTCGAGCCGCGACTGAATTTCGGCCAGGTTCGTGCTAGCGAAAAACTGGGTTAGACGCGCCTTGACCGTCGCCAGCGCCCGTTCGTCGCCAACGATATCGAGAAAATACTCTGCTGCCAGAAACTGCAGCTGTTCTTCGATAAATTTTTCGCGCTCTGTCGGGCGGTATTCGAGGGCCTTCAGTGCCGAAAAGGCGTCGGCCCGCTGAATTTCAGTTTCAACCCTGAGCCGCACCTGAACATAGAATAGGTCACTCATGCGCAAATAGGCGCTGAACCGCAACGGAAGCCTGAGCTTTATCTCTTGTACGCGGGGCGAAACCTGCAGATCATAGCGGCGAAACCGGCCTGGTACAAAAAGCGTGGGTACAAATGCGAGGCCCGTGTTATATTGCTGAAACCCCGTGCCTTCAATACCTGAATCAGAATACTGAGCCTGCAGAAAGGTGGCGTGTCCGCCCGGCACCAGCATCACGTTCTGGTAAATGACAGTCGAAACTGCCGCAAGAGTCAGAATCTGAAAGGCTCGTCTGAAGAAATCACCAAACAATGGTTATTCACCTTCAGAACCAGTTTCGGGATTATGCAGCTTTATCGGCTTTTCTGGCGATATGGTGGTCACCGCGTGCTTGTAGACCAGCGTCTGTTTGTGGTCGTGCTCGAGCACAATAGTGAAATTATCAAAACTGACCACCCTGCCCTTGATCGGCACACCGTTTGAGAGGTAAATGGTGATGCCCATTTTCTCTTTGCGAATCTGGTTCAGAATGAAATCTTGCAGGTTATTTTTGGTCATGGTGCCCGGCCGATGAAATCTTTGACAAGCGCGGCAATTCGGCTATTGTCATAAGACGGGTCAACTGTTTTTGTGTTCTTTGGCTGCGGTTTTGCGTTTCTATACCATGTCGCCTGGCGCTTGATCAGGTGCATTGTATTCTGTAATATTCGCGCGCTGATCTGCGCGAGCGTAATCTGATCAAATTCGGCAATCGCGTTACCCGTTGCCTCGGCGCTTTCAAAAAACTCTGCGACGCCAATGCCTGTCAGCGCCGCATGTTGCCGCCAGCTCTTCTGTTCGTCGCGATTGGCTGTGATTGCGGCGACCCGCGCCACCTCTGCAACGAGCCCCTGATCAAACATTCGCCCGATGCGCGCTGCAGCGCGGTCGCGCAGCGTTGCGCGCGGGGGATCAAATATCAGCAGCAGAACTTCATGATCTTCAAGAATTGCGCCTTCGCGCTGCAGTGTGCTGATCGGTCTGTTGCGTTCGGTACACAGCATCAGCGCCCGTTTGAGTCTCGCTTCATTATGAGGATGTATATTTGCGGCGGCAACGCTGTCGATCTTCACCAGACGCGCGTACGCCTCGTTACGGGGCATCGCCTCGACTTCGAGCCTCACCGTGTCGCTGATCAGCGTCTCGGGCAACAACCCAGCAAACAGCGCCTGCAGATAGAAATAGGTACCGCCGCAGACCAGCGGTACTCTGCCCGCCTTCGTACTTTCGGCGATGAGGTTTTTCGCAGAGCGCATAAACTGCCCGGCCGAAAAGACAGCATCAATCGGCAGAAAATTATAGAGCCGGTGTTCAAACAGCGATTTTTCTTCAGCTGAAGGTGAAGCCGAACTGACGGGCAAATCGGTGTATACCTGCCGCGAATCGGCGTTTATAACCGTGAGCGGCAGCGCGCGCAAATGCTCATAAACAAACTGTGATTTGCCGCTCGCGGTCGCGCCGGTAACGACGATGACCTTCGGTTTCATGCGCGTCTCAGACCATGTGCGCTCTGACAATTTTGGCCAGCTCTTCGGCAGCCCGCATCAGGTCGTCGTTGACGACGACGTAGTCAAAGTTTTCTTTCTCCATAATTTCAAGGCGGGCGAGCTGTAGCCGGCTCTGTATTTCGGCCTCGCTCTCAGAGCCACGCGCCCGCAGCCGGCGCTCGAGCTCTTGCATGTCGGGCGGTATGATAAAAAGGCTCACCATGCGGCGCACTTTGCCGCGCAGCGTCTGCGCGCCCTGCACGTCGATATCGAGAATCGGGTATTTGCCTGAATCGAAAATGCGTTCGAGCTCGCGAATTTCTGTACCGTAATAGTTTTCGAGCACGCGCGCGTATTCAAGAAATGCGCCCTCGGCGACGCGTTTCTCAAATTCTTCACGGGCGAGAAAATAATAGTTAACGCCGTCTTGTTCGGTGCCGCGCTGGCGGCGTGTCGTCGATGAAATCGAGTGCGAAAGCCGTGGCTCTTTCTGCAATAAAATGTTGATCAGGCTGTTTTTACCCGCGCCTGATGGAGCCGAAATAACAAAGAGCGGGCGCTCAAACATTCACACAACATCGGTATGCAACCTGCCGCGTAAATAACGAATACGTGCAGGGGCTAATGCGGCTGGCGGCAGTGTATTTTTTAGGGTCGCGCAGAGCCGGTTGAAAAGCGTGTCAGCCATTGCAGGCGTTCTTTGGCGGCCGCGTGGTAAGGGCTGCCGGCAAATTTGAGCACCTGCCGGTAAGCAACCTCGGCCTTATGGCCGTCTTTGTGGTACCACGGCCTTTCATAGAGTTGCCCGAGCATAAAATAAGCACGGTCAAGCGGCAGTTCGCTGCCTTGCAGCGTGCCCTGTTCGCCAAGCAGAGTGCGCGTGA
>JAKQXK010000648.1 GCA_029561505.1 Spirochaetota bacterium
CCCCGTACACCACCGAAAACGGGCCAGTTAACGTTCGTACCTATGCCTGCCCCGAATTGAGGCAGCACAGACCACGGCCCCGAAAGCATCAGAGCATAATTGAAAGTGCGCTTCTTATCAAGATAGGGTTGCATACCGAAAATCGACCCTTTGGGTTCTTGTCGCGCGTTCTCATCACCATACCAGACACCGCCTTTTCGCCAGGCAGCGATCTTGCGCTTTTCGACATCGTAGCTTGCGCTGCGGGTGCGAATTGTCATCACCGTTTCATTTTCGCCCGTAATAACGCCGATGTACTGCGCATCTTCGGTATCGACGATGATGTCACCCCGTTCGTTAATGTAATCGACGTAGCCACTGAACCGGGCATGGTCTTCGGCGGTGAGCGCCAGATCAGAATAGAATGCATCGCCCTGGCGCGCGCGAAAAACCAGATCGCGGTCTATCTTCACAACCATTGCCCCTTTTTTGTAAGCCAGTGACTGCTGGTCGATACTCTGCAACTCAACATCGGCGATAACCTGATCGTCTTTGAGCCGCAGGCTTACCGCCTTGCCCGGGTTCAGTAAGCTCAGATTGCGGCCAGCCGGCGAATCGGCGAAAATTAACGATGCGGGCGAAAAAGACAAAACCATAAGCAATAGGTAGGATCTCATAAACATACGTGCCATGCCACCTCATGGCAGACAGGGCTGCCCCGTAAATGGATTTTGGCTTACGCGCTGTTTCTGGTGTATATTCGGGCAATATGGTTGAACAGCTTTCAGTGCATGATCTCAAGAAGAAGATAGATGACGGTGATAAATTTCTGCTCGTCGATGTGCGCAACAATAACGAACTCGATATCTGTAAGTTCGATACCGCACTGCATATACCGCTGCACCTGCTGACCGTTCGCTACAACGAGCTGCCGCAAGACGCAGAGATAGTCTTTACCTGCCACCACGGCGGCCGCTCAATGCAGGCTGCAAATTTTCTGGTGAACCAGGGATACCGAAACGTCGCCAATCTGGTCGGCGGCATCGACGCCTGGGCGAATCACATCGACCCGAATATGGCGAAATATTAGCCAATGGCGCGGGTTCTCTGTGCTATGTCAGGCGGCGTCGATTCAGCCGTCTCTGCATTTTTGCTCAAACAACAGGGGCATGAAGTTATCGGTGCCAATATGCGCTTCTGGGAATATAAAGAGCCCGAGGCCTGCGAAACACCTGTGGTCACAAAGCATAAGATCACTTCTTGCTGCTCACCTGAAGACATGGCAGATGCCGAGCGTTCAGCGCGCGGCATGGGCATACCGTTCTACGCGCTCAAGATGGAAGCCGACTTTCGTGAGAACGTGATTGATCCGTTTATAGCCGACTACCAAAACGGGTTAACTCCGAACCCATGCGTGCACTGCAATACCTACATCAAGTTTGGTGAGTTTTACGAAAAGGCCACCGCACTCGGTTTTGACCAGATCGCCACAGGCCATTACGCCGACATCGTGCACCTGCCGAATGGTCGCTGGGCTGTCGCACCAGCGGCAGATAAGAAGAAAGACCAGAGTTATTATCTCTATGGTATGTCGCAAGAATCGCTCGCACGAACGATTTTCCCGCTCGCCCTGATCGAAAAAGACGACGCGCGCCGCATTGCCGAAGCCAACCGTATACCCGTGGCGCGCAAGCCCGACTCACAAGAGATCTGCTTTATACCTGATAATGACCATAAGGCTTTTCTGAAACGCGAAGGGGCCTCGATGCGGCCGGGCTATTTTCGTGACCGCCTCGGCGCGATTCTCGGCAAACACGAAGGCTCAGTGGGTTTAACGATCGGCCAGCGCAAGGGTCTCGGTGTTGCGGGTTTTGCCGAAGCGCAGTTCGTGCTCGAGATTCTGGCGAACGGCGACGTCATTCTCGGCCCGCGCGAAGAACTCGAACGCCGCACGTTTTATATTCGCGATACGATTTTTCAGGGTGTCGCCGAAGATGACCCGGCATGGTCTGAGGGTGTGCCCTGCAACGTACAGATTCGGTACAATGGCGCCCCGCTCGCGGCGGTGGCGTATCGCGAAGCAGGGGCACAGGCACAGCGCGAAGTAGGGGCACAAAATCTTGTGCCCCTACTTCGCGTCGAATTAGATTCTCCCGCGTGGGCCGTGACACCCGGCCAGGCAGGTGTGCTCTATGACCGTGACGGTGGTTTTATCATTGCCGGCGGAAAAATTCGTCTGAACCCGTAACGGCGGTCAATCAGGCTTTACGGCCTAAAACAAAATAGCACCTGAATGTCCAATGCTTGAGAATGTTCAGAACACTCAAATGACGACCTTATCGGCCGAAGCAGCTGTGCGAGTCGTGAAATCCGGTGACCGGGTTTTCTTTCACGGCATGGCCGCGACGCCCCACCGACTCATCGAGGCGCTTGTCGCACGGGCAAGCGAGCTGCGTAATGTTGAGATAGTGCATTTGCACACCGAAGGTGATGCGATCTACGCATCGCCCGAACTGCGCGACAGTTTTTTCGTGAATAATCTTTTCGTCGGTGGCAATTTGAGAGGCGCGATCGAAGATGGCCGTGCCGATTATATCCCGGTATTTCTGAGCGAGATTCCTACCCTTTTTCGTCGAGACGTATTGCCGTTAGATGTGGCATTTGTGACGATTAGCCCGCCTGATGCGCACGGTTTCTGTTCTCTCGGTGTCAGCGTCGACGTAGCGCTGGCAGCAGTGCAGTCAGCAAAGGTCGTTATCGCGCAGATCAACCGTTATATGCCGCGCACACATGGCGACGGCAACCTGCATATCAGCCGGTTTCACAAGCTCGTCGAAGCGCACGAGCCTTTGGTGGGGCACAATCCGGAGCCGATAGGGCAGGTTGAGTTGCAGATCGGCGAAAAAGTCGCCTCACTGATTGAAGATGGTGCCTGCCTTCAGATGGGCATCGGCGCAATTCCGAACGCCGTGCTGGCAAGCCTCAACAACCACAAGCGGCTCGGCATTCACACTGAGATGTTCAGCGACGGGGTGATTGACTTGGTCGAACGAGGAGTCATCACCTGCGAAGAAAAATCTATACACCGAGGTCGCATCGTTGCCGGTTTTGTGAGTGGCTCGCAACGGCTTTACGACTTCGTTAATGATAACCCTTTTGTGCAGCTGCTCGATATCACCTATGTGAATGACACCAGCGCGATACGCAAACTCAAGAAGATGGTCGCCATCAACAGCGCGATCGAGATCGATCTGACGGGTCAGGTTTGCGCTGACTCGATTGGCACGCGCCAGTTCAGTGGGGTCGGTGGCCAGATGGATTTCGTACGGGGTGCATCTTTAAGCGAAGGCGGCAAACCTATTCTGGCGCTGCCAAGCGTAACCAACAAGGGTATCAGCCGCCTGACGCCAGTACTCAAGCCAGGCGCCGGTGTGGTGACGACCCGGGCCCACGTGCATTACGTAGTCACCGAATATGGTATCGCGCACCTTTACGGCAAGAACCTGCGCCAGCGCGCGAGCGAACTGATTCGCATCGCGCACCCCGACCACCGCGAAAGCCTCGAGCGCGCTGCGTTTGAACGATTCAAGCGGCACGGGTAGGCTGTCCCTAAATTGGCTCGCGCATGCGATGGCGCCATGGTTGCAGAAGATCTTTCTCACGATCTGTACATTCATGAAGTACAAACGTGATTGCGCGCAGACTGCTGGTTGTGCTAACGGCTTTGCATGAAGAGCAATGGCGATGACTTTCGTTTGGCTTCGGCGTGGCCGTGGCAGTTAAGTTTTCTCGCCCTGACAGCGGGCGCTCTCGCCATACGCACCCCCGCGAATGTGGGCATCTACCTGCTTCTGCTATGTGTCGCCTGGAACCTGCTATTCTTTCTGTGGGCGAGAGCCGAGCGCTCGGGCATGCTGCGGCAGATAATCACCTTCTCGATGCTGCTCAGCCTGTTTCAGGTTTTTCCCGACTGGGTGCTATCCCGCCATCTGAATGTGTTGGTGTTTCCCCCTGATGGCCTTTTTAAATGGGACACTGTCTCGGGCTACATGGCGCTGCTGTGGGCGATACCGGCGTCGACGATATTGGTCACCTACTGCTTCGTAAAGGCAAACACAAACGGCAAGATCGGTTTCGCGGCGGCCCTGGCCGTCGGAGCTCTGCTCTTTATCGGGTCTGAAGAACTCGTCTGGATGCTACCCTCGTGGTACGCGGTGAATGTTGTGATGTGGGGCCACGTTGCTCGGTATATCATTGTGCCTGAAATTATTCTGACGGTGCTGATTATTCTGGTCTTCGAGCGCGTGCGCGAAAAATCGCTGGCATATTACGTTCTTTCAGCGATGGCAGTATCCGCAACCTATACGGCCGCAGCAGTCACTTTTTATTATATCGCTGGCTGATCTGGCACATGCAAGCCCTCAAAGACCAATTCTTCAGCAAAGCCTACGTAACCACCCTCGCCTCAGACGTTAAGCACGCGGCTGCCGATTTTGACACGAAAGATTTCGTGCGCCGCGTGCTCGACCGCAGCTGGAAAGCCCGCGAACTCAAAGACCGCATGCACCACGTCGCCGATTGTCTGCATGCTACGCTCAGTCGCGACTACAAGGCGTGCATCAAAATTCTGACGCCCATCGTACAGCGGCGCATTCGCGAAAACACCAATTCATTCGGCGATATGATTTTTCCCGACTTCGTCGAGCGCTTTGGTGTTGAGGATTTCAAAACTTCTGTAAAGGCCCTCGAAATTTTCACTGCAGCCTGCAGTTCTGAGTTTGCCGTCAGGCCGTTTATCGTGCGCTATCCTCACGAAATGATGCAGGTGATGCTTGAATGGTCGAGGCATAAGAGCGAACACGTGCGCCGGCTCGCGTCAGAAGGGTGCCGGCCGCGTTTGCCCTGGGCGATGGCCCTGCCTGAATTTAAGAAAGACCCGCGGCCAGTGCTGAAGATTCTGGAGAATTTGAAATCCGACTCATCTGAATATGTACGCCGCAGCGTCGCCAACAACCTGAACGATATTTCGAAAGATAATCTCGAGATCGCACTCACGACCGCCGAACGCTGGAAAAAGGATTTTCCAGAAACGGGCGACCTCGTGCGGCACGCGCTGCGCAATGAACTCAAAAAGGGTAACCCGCGGGCGCTGAAGCTATTCGCGCTGGCGACAAAAACCAAAACACAAATTCAAGAACTGAAAGTTTTGCCGGCAAAAATCAAAATCGGCGAAGCAGTGCGCATTCAGTTCTCTGCTGTCGTGGCGACTGCTGAACGCCTGCGGCTCGAGTACTGGGTCTTTTTCGTCAAAGCAGGCGGTGGCACGTCGAAAAAAGTATTCCAGATAGCCGAACGC
>JAKQXK010000653.1 GCA_029561505.1 Spirochaetota bacterium
AAAAAGGGCCCGAAGGCCCTGAGGGGTATTTTCTTGGTGTGGCTTCGCCACACCAAGAAAATCTGGAAGCTGGCCCGAAGGCCGGCTCCTGGGTTTTGCAAGGGGCGAAGCCCCTTGCAAATGATTTCTTTAGAAATCTCCCATTCCGCCCATACCACCCATGCCGCCGGGCATGCCACCGGGCATACCGCCGCCATCTTTTTTCTCGGGCTTATCAGCAATGAGGCACTCAGTCGTCAGCACGAGCGACGCGATCGATGCCGCGTTCTGCAGAGCAGAGCGTGTTACTTTCGCAGGGTCGATAATGCCCGCTTTGAGCATGTCTTCCCATTGCAGCGTCGCCGCATTGAAGCCGATGTTTTCTTTTTCGCCTTTTGCGCGTTCGACGATGAGGCTGCCTTCAAGGCCGCTGTTGGCAGCGATTTGACGCATTGGCTCTTCGAGTGAACGCATGACGATGTTCTTGCCAGTCTCTTGATCGCCTTCGAGCTTGAGTTTTGCAACAACTTCAATTGCCTTGAGCAGAGTCAGACCGCCGCCGGGAACGATACCCTCTTCAACCGCAGAGCGTGTTGCTGAGAGCGCATCTTCGACACGTGCCTTCTTCTCTTTCATTTCAACTTCGGTAGCTGCACCGACATGAATCACTGCCACGCCGCCAGCGAGTTTCGCCAGACGCTCTTGCAGTTTTTCGCGATCGTAATCTGAAGTTGTTTCTTCGATCTGCTTCTTGATCTGCTTAATGCGGTGCTGGATATCAGAATCTTTGCCGCCGCCTTTGATGATCGTGGTGTTTTCTTTCTCGATAATCACCTTTTCGATTTTACCGAGGTTTGCCATGGTCACGCTCTCGAGTTTCTGGCCGAGTTCTTCTGACACAACCTGTGCGCCCGTGAGAATCGCGATATCTTCGAGCATTGCCTTGCGGCGATCGCCAAAGCCTGGCGCCTTAACGGCTACGCAGTTGATCGCTTTACGAATCGTGTTATAGACGATCGTTGCGAGAGCTTCGCCTTCGAGATCTTCGGCGATGATCAAGAGGGGTTTACCCGCCTGAGCAACCTGGTTCAGAATCGGAGCGATGTCTTTCACCGCGCTGATTTTTTTGTCATAGATCAGCACGTGCGCGTTTTCGAGCGTTGCTGTCATGTTTTCAGCGTCAGTTACCATGTACGATGACACGTAACCGCGATCGAATTGCATACCTTCAACCGTGTCGAGCGAGGTTTCGATCGATTTGGCTTCTTCAACAGTGATGACACCATCTTTGCCGACTTTATCCATCGCGTCAGCGATGAGTTTGCCGATTTCGTGGTCATTGTTTGCAGAGATTGTCGCAACTGCTGCGATGTCTTTGTTTTCGACTTTTTTAGACAGTTTGCCGATGTATTCGACGACAACTTCAACTGCTTTATCGATACCACGTTTGAGGTCCATTGGGTTTGCACCCGCTGTTACGTTTTTGATACCTTCGCGCGCGATTGCCTGCGCGAGAATAGTTGCAGTTGTCGTACCATCGCCCGCAACATCATTTGTTTTTGTTGAAACTTCTTTCACGAGCTGTGCGCCCATGTTTTCGTATGCGTCTTCGAGTTCGATTTCTTTCGCAACTGTTACACCGTCTTTGGTGATCGTCGGCGCGCCGAACTTCTTGTCGATGACGACGTTGCGACCACGGGGCCCCAGCGTCACTTTGACCGCGTTTGCGAGCTTGTTGATACCGGTCATCAACTTGGCACGCGCGATTTCATCATATTCTAACATTTTTGCCATATATTACCTTCCCTTACTCAACAATTGCGAGAATGTCTGATTCACGCACGATGAGATATTCTTTTCCACCGTCTTTGATTTCTGTGCCACTGTATTTTCCGTAGAGCACTTTCTGGCCGGCCTTAACCTGCATCGGAACGGTTTTGCCGTCGTCAGAGACTTTGCCGGGGCCTGCCGCCACCACAACACCCACTGTGGGTTTTTCCTTCGCCGTGTCGGGAATAAAGATGTTCCCAATTTTTTCTTCTTTCTCGGGCGCCGCTTCAATAAG
>JAKQXK010000668.1 GCA_029561505.1 Spirochaetota bacterium
GAAAAGAGAAGCCGAGATGAGGCACGCGCTCAACCGAAAAGGCGAGCGCCTGCACGAGATACGTGTGCGCGCCGCTCACGAAAAAAACAAACAGAGCAACGAGGTTCTTGAGGGTACCAATCACGGGCATCGAGACCTGAGACATCGGGTCTAACACCTCACTGATACCAAAGCCCATCTGCACTGAAAAGAACTCACCCGCGAGCTGGTACGCCGCGAACAAGAACTGCATCGCGATACCGATGAAAATGCCAATCACCGCCTGTTCGAGCACGATAAGAATATAGGCGCGTTCGAGATCACGCACGAGTGATTCGGGCATATCGGCCACGGGGGTGATAATCGCAGCGGAGATGAAAGCGAGTGCGAAGCGTGAAAAGAACGGCAGAGAATCACCCGAATAACCGGGGGCTACCGAAAATAGCGCGAGAAACCGGGCAAACACCAGGGTGAAGATCTGAAATTGCGGCCCGAGTATCTCCATGCGTTAAACCGCTGCGACGTTGCTTCAGTGTTTGCCGATGATGCGCATGAGGCTCTGCGTGTAGTCGGTCATGGTGTGAATCATCCATGAGGCAAATATCAGAGAGACGAAAAGCACAGCGAGCAGCTTTGGCACAAACGTGAGCGTCTGCTCTTGAATGCTGGTTGTGGTCTGAATGATGCTGATAATCAGGCCCACGATGAGCGAAACCATCAGCGCCGGGGCGCTCAGTTTAATGGTGAGCCAGATGGCGTCGCGCAGCATTGCAATGACTTCAACGTCGGTCATGCCTGATGAGACATAATATTCTCAGGGTGTCAATCAAATGAGAGGCCTCATTATTTGGCTGGCTTAAAAATCAATGCAAATTCGCCTTGCTTGCCTGCAGCCCAGGTTACGGCCGCCGAAATTGGTCCGAGAAAGAAATCCTCATGGGTCTTGGTCATCTCGCGCCCGATCAGCACCTCGGCTCCGGGAAAAACTACCTCAATATCTTGCAGCGTTTTTTCAATGCGGTGCACTGATTCATAGAGCGCAATCGCCCCTTCAAAGTCTGCGTATTTTTTGAGCTCGTTGGTGCGGCGGCCGCTCTTCGGCGAAAGAAAACCCAAAAAGAGCAATGGGTCGACGGAGAACGGGGTTATGCTGACAAGCGCGGTGAGTGCAGATGCACCTGGCACGGGCACAACACGCACGCCATTTTCATGGCAGAGCCTCAGAATGCGTGCGCCCGGGTCAGACAAGCGGGGAGTTCCCGCGTCAGAGATGAGCGCGCCCTTTTGGCCATCTTGCAGAAACTTGATGAGGCCATCGGCACTCTGCGCTTCTTTGAATGGATTGTGCACGAAGAGGCGCGCGCGCGTCGTGATATTCGCCCTGCGAAAAAGATCTAATGCCTTTCGTGTGTCTTCGCAGGCGATGAAATCGACTGACTGCAGAACTTCTTTCGCCCTGAGGCTAATGTCGTCACTGTTGCCAATAGGTATCGCAACACTGTAGAGCACACCACCGTCAGCCGAGGTGCGCGAGCCCATCAGCTTTTAGGGGCGGGAGCTTTTGCTACTTTGATATTTTTTTTGCGCTCGGGGGCGCGCTTCTCATATTCTTGCAGTGCTTTCCACGTTGCTGAGTAGTCGTTGCGTGCGTTCCAGACGACATAGCCGTCGCCTTGTGCGTCGTCGACCGCAAAAAACTGCTTCAGCACGTACTGCGGCAAGGCCAGGCCTGAAGGTTTAATTTTCATGCCAAAACCCTGAATATAAGGAATAATGCGCGTTTTCGGAATGCGCTCTTTTGAGTTCTCAACGCCTTCTTTAACCGTACCGTAAGGATCGGCGATTTTTTCAGGGTCGCCATAATAGTGCGAAGGGTAAACCATCGGGTAGAGGTTGTGCACGTGGTCGCCGAAAAGTTCGAGCTTTTGTCCGATGTGGTCGTTGCGGTTAATCGTGATACGACCAAATACGTCTGCGCCCAATTCGACGCCCAATGAGTCGGTGAGTTTGCGCGCGCGCGATAAAACCGCGCCAATCTGTTCATATTTGAACTTCAAAGGCAGCAGCTGCAAATCGCGGCGGTCTGCATAACGAATGTAGTCTAGCTGAATTTCGCGGTAACCGGCCTTCGCAGCTTTTTCAACGCTCTTCAATATCTTTTCGAGGTGCGCCTGATCGGGGTATTTCTGCTTGAGCCCCAGGTCGAAGACAACTACGCGGCCGATCGGATAAATGCCATTCGTCTTCAGAAGCGACATCTGCTCGGCCGAAATCGCTTTTCCTTGCGCGTCGATAACCATGGCGTTGATGCCGTGCTTGCGGCTCTGCGCGACAAAGTGGCGCAGCGATTTGGTGTTCACAGCCGTGGCGTTTGTGAGGTAGATGGCTTTGAGAAATTCCGGCCGCTTGATGGGAAACTGCGCCCATGAAAGCTGGTACTCGCGCAGCTTCTTCAGAAAAGCGACAACAGATTTTTTACCCTTGGCCGCGACTCCGGCCGTCGCGGTTTCTACCGGTGCCTTCGTGTCAGCAGGCGGCTGTGTCACATTGGCCAGCGCGAGTTGCGGCTCGTTTGCGGTTGCTTCGGCTGAGCGGGTAATCACGACATCGGTTTGAATGCCGGTCTGCGCGCTTGTATTCGCCGAAAGGCGTGTGCAGGTCATGCTGCCATAGAGCGAGACCATCGAGAAGACAAAAAGAAAGGGTAAGGTCTTGGTGTATTTGTTCATGGTGTGGAGTGTTTTAGGGCCTGATGCTATCTTTAATTATCGGCAAATAGAGTGCCAGATTTCCTGAAAAAATATTCGACACAGGGCGACAACGGCGTTCGCGAAGATGGCCATCCTTGGCCAGCGAAGGCCCGGAACTTTGTGTTCACGGCCTTCGCAAAGACGGGCGTCCGTGCCCGGCGATGGCCCGGAACCTCGTGTTCACGGCCTTCGCGCAGACGGGCGTCCGTGCCCGGCGAAGGCCCGGAACTTCGTGTTCACGGGCTGCGCGAAGATGGCCATCCTTGGCCAGCGCATCCCCAGAACCTCGTGTTCACGGAGTGAATGACGGGGCGTTTGCGCGTGGTAGTTTGGTTTCAGTGGCAAATCGCGAATTTACAAAGCACCATGACAATTCACCGCGCGAGAGGCGTGAGGTGGTTCGCGGTATGTTTAACCGCATCGCCCCCACGTACGATCTTCTGAACCGGCTGTTATCGCTCGGTATCGACAGGCGCTGGCGCAAGAAGACCATTGAGCTGATGCAGATCGATGCACATTCGGTCGTGCTCGATC
>JAKQXK010000438.1 GCA_029561505.1 Spirochaetota bacterium
GTTGTCGCGCAGGGGCCACCAGAGATTCCGAATATCGGTGTTGAATCGATTGCCAGGGGTTTGAAATCTGACAAGTTTGTGCGTATTCGTATGGGCGTCGGGCCGGTGAAGATTCGCGGTAAAGAGTTTCCCAATCCGAAAGAGAATGAAATCAAAGCGTTCATGCTTTCAGATTTTACTCTCGAAGAAAACATGAAGATTATCGAAGTCATCAACGATGCCGAAGCCGCGTTGCGCTCGATTCTCACTCAAGATATAAAAGACGTGCTCGCGCGTTTCAAACTCGGCGCAAAATTCTCCAAAAACAACGCCTGAGGTGCCGGTGCCACTCGAGCAAGGTCTCGCAGTGCTCTACCGCGCCGCTCAGAACAGCGATTTTGTCATCGTTGCCATCTCAGGGGGGGCAGACAGCCTGCTTGCCCTGAACCTCACGTGCGAAGCGGCGGCTGCTGCGCCGCAGACTCAGGTGATCGGCTGGTATCTTCACCACTACAGTTCAGGCATCGAACCCGCCCGAAAGGCCGTAATCGATCAGGCCGCCTTGAATGCGCAGGCACAAATACCCGGTCGCTTCACCCTCATCAGCGAAACTGCGGATATCGAACGTATTCACCGCCGGCTACGCACGAGTTGGGAACACGCAGCTGCGGTAACCCGGCGCCGGCGCCTGCGCCTCTTGGCAAATCGGCTGGCAAAAAAACCAGACTCTACCGTAAAAGTTGTGACGGGGCACAACCACAGCGATCTCGAAGAAACGGTGAGCCTCAGGCGTGCAAGGCTCATACCAGATTTTGCCCTGCCCCGTTTAGCATGTGTCGATGAGATTACGGGGTTTCTGCGACCGCTCGCCTTCTGTTCGCGTACAGACGTACGCAAGCTTGCTGCCGCGCGGAATATAGAATGGTTTGACGATCCGGCGAACAATGACATGCGCTTCGCGCGCAATCGTCTGCGCCAAAATGGTACAGTGGTACCAGCACCGCACAGAGAATATCAGGCCGAACCTGCAAGATTTTTGCGCGTCAATGCGCGTGAATTTCGCATCGCTGCGTCTGAATTTGAACAGCTCAACGCACCTTCGCGCGCAAGGCTGATATTCGACGCGTATCGGCGCCTCGGCATCACAAGGCGGTTCACGCGCAATCATTTTCAGCGCGCACAGATGTTGCCGTTCAGCCTGCCACCCTTCTTCGCACACTTTGAAACGCTGAATAATCTCGCATATGTAGTTTTTCGCCGCGGCCTCGCTGAAAGTCTGTCTCTTCCCGAGAGCAGCCAAACCCACTACGTGCGCGGCGACAAAATTACCCGCAGCACGGTGATCGCGACACCTTATGGCCACAAGTCTCTCACGAAAATATTCAGCGAGCGCAGGTATTCGCCACGCCAGCGCCGACAGACGATTGTCTATTTTAAATCTGGCTCAGATAAATATGCCGACAGAGTCGCCTTCAGCACAGGTTACGAAAAATGAAGCTGCGGCGCATTCAGTTTCCGGGTAAAACCCTGATTGTTTCGAGTGGTGATGCGCGTTACCAGATATTTGCGCTCTATTTTATCTCGCTCTGGCAAAACAGATTCAATGCCAAACCCGATCTTCACCTCGTCGGCGCAGCGGAGAGGTTACCGGCAGCAACAGATTTAGCCTATTCGATAAAGCTACCTGGCAGTTTCTTGAAAACGTTGTACTTCTTTCTGGGCCGGCGATACAAAACCATTGTATTTCTGAACCCCGACCTTAAGGCTGACCGCAACCTGCGCTGGGCGGCGAGACTCGCCGGCGTGAGCAACCGCGCGGGCTTTGCGCCGTTACGGTCATGGACATTGCTAAACCACACTCTGCCTTATAACGCAGAGAACCACCATTTTGTTCACCAGTTAAAGATATTCTTCGAACACCTGTGCGGTGAAAAGGTTTCCGACTGGCAGATGCCGCGGTTTGATCAAACGAATTTGGCTGAGAACCCGCGGCGAACCGACGGCCTCATCGCAATCGACATCGCCGACGCGGCCACCGCCCACCTCGCGCCCCAACTGCAGAAGCTCATGAATATCGTCACCCGCACGCAGACGTGCACCCTCGTAATTCGCAGCAGCGACGAGAATGCCGCAGAAGCCGAACAGCATGTTCAGCAGTTTGCGAAAAATCTCAGCACTTTTATGACCGAGCGCGCAATCGAAAACACGCAGCTCGTGCTGAATCCCCCCTCTCGTGATCTGGCGCAGCTCGCCGCTGCAGCTGACTGGGTGACGGGCACCGATGCAGAATTGCTGAATCTCGCGGCGTTTCTGAGCGTGCCGAGCCTCAGTGTTTTCGGGCCACTTAACGAGCGTGTCTGGCAGCCTTTTTCGACGCGCGCACGGGCGCTCACCGGCGATTTTGCCTGCCGGCCCTGCACTGCTTTTCCGGGTCAGGTTCATTGTACCAACCCGATTGAGTGGCAGTGCATGCGTGACCTGACGGGCGAGCTTTGGGCGGCAACTCTCACTGCGCAGCTTCGACGCGGCAAGTGATTAGCCGCGCGGGCGGCTGTAGCATGATGTGACATAATGTGCTTGCCTTGACACCTAGATATTGGCCGCTTGGGCCTCGCACGCTTAAATTGCCGACCATATGAAGGCGGTGCAGCGTCTAATGAGTACAAAATGAAGGCCGGCACGCCGTATCGGTTTTTCCCGCAAATATTTGTGATTGCGATCGCTGTCTTTTTTTCTGCGCCTACGGGCGCGGCGAAAGGTGCGGCCCGCGGTGTCGTGAAGCCCGAAAAAAAGCCGCCGACAGACGTCGTGGCAGAAGCCGAAGGCAAGGTGCTGCGGTGGCAGTTCAACGCTGGTGAAATTCTCGAACTCAAGAAGTTCTCAGAGCAAGTGATCAAAACCGGTGGCGCGTCTGAAAAGCGCTCGGTTTTTCACCGCGTATTGCTTGAAAACCGCGCCGTCGAGCCTGCACAGGGTTATCAGCTTGAAGGCACCTTCACGACGCTGGTTCGTGGCGCGGCTTCAGAAAGCGCATTTACAGAAACTGAACGCCATAGCGCGAGCTTTCATCTCACACCTGCGGGCAGATTCTCGGTACCTGTTGACCAGTACATGCCGAACATACGTTCGGTGCCGACGTTTTCTGAATTGAGAGACCCGGCGTTGAAAGAAGACGCCGCGATGGAGCCTGGCACAACATGGGAGAAGCCCGGTGAAGAGGTGATGCGATTCACCAACCTGGTCACTGTACCTTTCAACGTGCGCTACGAATACCGCGGACTCGAAAACGTAAAGTCACAGGACGGCGAAAAGAACTGCCATAAGTTCATTGCCAACTATGAACTGAACTATGGCGATGCCGAACAGGGCGGCCCGCGCGTTTTTGGTTATGTCACCTCAATCTGGTTCTGGGACGCCGCGCAGGGTATACCCTACTACGCGCAAGAAGACTACAACGTCATTATAGTCAACGAAGCGGGTATCGCAAATGAATTCAAAATCAAAAGCCGCAGCTATTACCGTAAGTTTCAGGCGCGCTCTGATGCTGAAAAGATCACCCTGGCGGAAAAACTGCGCGAAGAACTCGTCACAGAGAACCCGCAAATTTCAGTGCGCGTAACCGACAACGGCGTTGCGATTTCGCTGCCTGAAGTTTTTTTCGATACCGATAGCGCAAAATTAAGTGGCGATGCGAAAACGGCGCTGCGCCAGATCGGCAAACCCCTGGCAGCCGCGAAAAGCAGGCATATTCGGGTGCGCGGCCACACCGACAGCACGGGCGATGAGAAACACAACCAACAGCTCTCAGAAAAACGTGCCGAGGCAGTCGCCGATTACCTGATCGACAAGGCCGAACTCAACCCTGACACGCTGAGCTTTGAAGGCCGCGGAGCGCGCGACCCGGTTGCCGATAACTCCATTGCTGAAGGGCGGGCGAAGAACCGTCGCGTCGAAATTATTCTGCTCGATAAATAGCTTACTGCAGAACGTTGCCACTCTTGTCGATACGGCGCAACACAACATCAGGGTTCTTCTTATCGTTAGTCTGAAATGCGAGCGCACACACGCCTCGGTTATTCACGCGCATTTCGACGAGCTGCATGCCCCCGGCAGGAAAAAGTCGCGTGAACAGTCGATGCCCGCCCGCGTCGACGCACATTACGTAGACATCGGTATTCTTGCCAGGCGTTAAATGCGGCTGAGCGTGCAGCGCACCCGTGGTGCGGCCGGCAGCGCAGACATAGGCATCGCTTGCTGCAAGGCGCTCGATTGTCAGATTCTCATCACCCGCGAAATTGCGCGTCCAGCGGGTGCTGCCCTCGGTGTCTTCGGCGGCAATCGAAATACCGCGGCGGTATTGAAGACGGGTGAAATCCCCCGCGTAATACCTTGTGCCCGAAGGTGCCAGTGCCAGCTGCCTGAACGAACGCGCTTTCGTGAGGCGCCCAGTTGACTTACCGGTTTCAAAACTGAACATCTGGTTCTGGGCTGTAAGTGCAATGCTGCCATCGCCCATCACCTGCATTTCGCTGATACGTTCACCGCGGTTCAATTCACTCTGCTCAAGCGCACCGGTTGCGCTGAGTTTTCTCAGGCTGCGCCGGCCCGAAAACTCAACGTAAGCATAGACATTGCCGCCTGCATCGACCGCAAGCGCATGCGCCTGAGTTCGCTGGCAGCTGCCGGCTTTGCCCCAGGTATTCTCCCATCTGGGTGTAAGCGCGCTGTCGAGTTGCATGACGTAAACAACGAGATTCTGCCCGGTTTTGCATTTTTTGTCGGCAGCACCGTCGATTTCGCCGGGCCTGACACCCGCAATGATAACGCCTTCGCCCGCTGCGGCCATCGCCTGCACCGAGGGAAATTCTTGCTGCGCTCGTACCCGCAGGTCTTCGTCGAGCCTGTAAATACGTGTTGCACTACCCTGCGCTGCCGCCGCAAAAAAGTCGCGGTCAGCGACGCCGAGCCGCAACAGCCGATCGGGCTCGAGACTGGTGAGCATCGGCTCAATGCCGATCGCGTAGGCATTCGCGGGCAGATTCGCGGCCGCGATTTTCTGCCAGCCGACGCTGCCTGCAAGATCGTATGCAGTGCGCCCGGCGCCGTTTCGCACCGTCACCGAAGCGCCAAAATTTACGAGCGATTCAAATAGCTGCAGCGCTGCTTCGAGATCGGGATTATTGTCATTCGAAGCGGCGATGTGCAGCGCGGTATCACCCGCGTTATTCTGAAAATCACTGTGCTGGTAACCCAGCACAAGGTAGAGCCACTCTTGAAGCTCTTGATTCTTCAGCTTGTTGTAGCGACTGCTCAGTGCGAGTTTATGCAATAGGGTATTACCCTGAAGATCTTTGGCCTCACTCTGCGCCCCGGCTTTCAGAAAAGCATCGGCCATCTTGAAGTTCTTGCGGTTCAACGCGTATGAAAGCGCGTTGTTGCCGAATCGGTTCGCCGTGTTCAGATTGGCACCGGCCTTTTTCAGCACTGTCAGAAGCTCGACCGTCTTGCCATTGACTGCACCCGATTTGGCGATTTCCATCATCAGCGGTGTACTGCGGCCTTCGTCGCTCAGCGACACACCAAGGGCGATGAGCGCGCGGGTGGTCGCCGGGTCTTGCCTGCCGATCGCGACCGAGAGCGGGGTTTCACCGAGATTGTTCTTGAGTTCAAAGTTAGCACCGCGGTCTTTCAGCAGCTTTAGAATTCCTGTGCCGCCGGCGCGCGCGGCAAAATGCGCAGCGGTATTGCCGCTGTCACCCGTTACGTTGATGTCGGCAAATTTCGCTGCGACCAGCTTCATGGTGCCGAGCTGGTTTCTTTGCGCAGTAGTGTGGATAACGAGGTTTCCGGTTTTGTCGCGCGTATTAAAGTCGGCCCCTTTCTCGAGCAGGTCATTTACCTGTGTATAGCGGCCCGATTCAGATTGTTCAAAGAGCATTGGCCTGCCGCTTGCCGAAAGAGTATTCGGGTTCGCGCCGGCGTCGAGCAGAGCGCGAAACAGCTTTGCGCGCGCCGGGGTCAGTCGCGCCATGATATTCTGGTGCGAAATCTGCATCAAAGTCTTGCCAGACGCATCGCGCGTTTCGACTGAAAGTCCGCGCGCCAGCAGAGCTGGCAACAGATCGGGAACCGTCTGTTTAACCACCATGACCAATGGTGAATTACCCTCACTGTCGGCGACATTCAGGTTTACCGAATTTTCGATGAGAAATCTGGCAAAGGTTACCCGCTCTTTTTTGATGGCTTCAACGACGAGCGCAAGCCCAGACTTTTCGTGCGCCATATTCAGGTTGGCGCCAGCCTTTGCCAGGGCCTCGAAAAGCTTCAACTGATTCGTGTCGTAGGCGATGCCCAACGCGTGGTTCGGCGCCGCATTGACATTTGCCCCCGCCGAAATCAGCGCGTTTGCGTAATCGCTTCGGCGCAGCTGCACCGCGCGCGCCAATGGTGCGAAGTTTTCAGCGTCAGGCCGGTTCACATCGGCGCCGGCCTTTAGCAGGGCTTCGAACACTGGTTTCTTACCGAGTTGCACTGCGAGCATGAACGCACTCTGCCCTTTCGTGTTCACCCTATTCTTGTCGATGCCCTTTTCGAGCGCCGCAGTGAGCACCGGCAAGGGACTTCGCGCCTTCAGAAGCGCGTGCAGGCACGAGTTGCCGTCGGCATCGGTGCTCGCTAAATCGGCCTGTTGCTCCATTAGCCACTGAAATGCAGGCAGATTGCCCGCCTCACAGACAAAGTGCAATGCGCGTTTACCCTTTTCGTCGGCCGCATTCACATCGACCTGCCCGAGTGCGTGTGCCTTTTGCGCCGCCTTCAGGTTGACCCGCCGCATTGCGGCGAGAAAGTCTTCTTGCGGCCCCGCCACAAGGGGCGAACACAGCATGGCTATCGCCGCCACGCTGCGATAGCTTTGCTGCAATACGCGCCTGATCATTGGTCTTGAACCTCGGGAAAGGGAACATATAAATCAGGGTTAAAGTGTGTGTCGTTGTAATTCGTTCGCACTTCGAAATGCAGGTGGTTGCCCGTCGAATTGCCCGTCGTGCCGACTTCACCGATCACTTCGCCCGCCGCGACGCGGTCACCTGCCTGCTTGTAGCGCTTACGCTGGTGCGCGTAATAAGAAACGAGACCATTTTCATGGCGCACAACGGTCAAGATGCCATAACCCGTGTGGTCATTCTGTACTTCGACGACGCCGTCTGCCGCCGCATAGATTGGTGTACCGCCTGAGGCTGCAAGATCGACACCCGTATGAAATGACGGCACCTTGCTAATCGGGTGCGTGCGGCCCCCATATTTGCTGGTGCGCCGGTAGCTTGAAGGGTCAAGTGGCAATATGAAAGGTTTGTCGAGGCTGTCTGAGCTCATTGTATAGCCCGAGCTCGAGAGAAATCCCCCGAAGACCCAGCCGTCAATGCCGTCTGCCTGTACGCGCACCCAAACGGATCTCAGGCCCGCCAGACTTTCCCAGCTCGCCTGCCGCTCGACAATTCTTACGCTCTTTCCCTGGCGAATGCGGCCTATCACCGTACCGTACGCGCTGGGCTCGTCGCGTACACTGAGATACGGGGGCTTCACGGTTTTTGAATTGCCACTCGAAATGTGGTTCGGGTCTTCTTTAGGTTCGTTTGCCGGGCCGACGCTGTCTGCGCGAGGTTCATCGCCGAGGTAACCCGAAAACACCCATCCTTCGACTTCACCCAGCGCACGCACCCGCGCCCATTTGGCTGCCCGCCCATCAATATAATCGTCGTTGTCTGACATCTCAAGCACAATAACTTCGGTATTTCGAACCAGCATGCCGGCCTCGGGTGCACCACGGTCAGGCCTCGTTCGCACGTAGAGTGCGTCAGCCGTTACGTACGATTTTTTGTCGATACTGCGAAATGCCACCGCGACTTCGCCTTCAGGCTGAACCTCTTTCGCAAGCATGCCGAGCCGCACGAAACCTTCGCGGCCGTCGCTGGCCCTGATACGCACCCAGGCCTGCGACAAATCGGTTTGCTCGAGCGCTTCTTCGGTATAAACGACCGTTACCACCTCGTTGATCGCGAGATTTTTGAGGGGTTTGCCAGATTTTTCAGAAGGGGCTGAGAGCATTGGCGTGTATTGCTTCACGTATGCAGGGCCGGCAGCGGCAAGAGGCAGAGTCGCCAGCAACAAAACCGCCACCATTTGCAACGCGCCGCGCGGCGGTTTTTTTAGAATACGGTTGGGCATACCAGCGGTCGTTGAATCAGGAGAAAAAACGTAAAGCGCTTTTGGAACTTTTTATTATATTATGGGTCAGCAGGGTTATCAGGGGCAGCGAATCACCCCTGAAGGAGACTCAGAGATACCATGAAATATACGACAAATATAATGCGCCGTGTGCTGATTGTGCTCGGCGTGATGACGGTGCTGACCGCGGGTGCCTGCCGTAACTGGAAGCACAAGTCACCCGAAGAGCGCGCCGAATGGGTAACCAAACGCATCACCAAAGAGCTCGACCTCAACGATGGCCAGAAACAGACCCTGACGGCGATCAAGAATGATCTGCTGGCCAAACACGCGGCCGAAAAATCAGAACGCGATGCCCAGCTGAAGCAGTTTACCGAACTGATGCGCAAAGACACAGTCGATGCCGCAAAACTGGCCGATCTCAAGAAAAAGCACCAGCAGATGCGTGACCGCGCCGAAGAGTATTTTCTCACCAAATTGGTCGAGTTTCATAAGGTTCTTACACCAGAGCAGCGCAACAAATCAGCCGACCTGCTGCAAAAGCACATGAGCCGCTTCATGGGAGAGAAATAGATCACTCGAACCAATGGAATTTTCGCAGATCATCGAAGAGACGAGGCGACCGGTACTTGCGGCAATACGCAGGTACCTCGACTCGCGCTTTGCATACGCAATCGATGACGTTGCGCAAGAGGTCTATCTCAGGGCGTACAAGGCCCTCACCAAAAACAGGCTAGAAGACGATACGAAACTCAGGTCATACCTGTATACGATCGCCAAGAACGAGTCACTGCGCATGAATGCGCGTTGCAGGCGCGAAGAGATGAAGGCAGAAAAGTTTCTTGTGGCGAAGCGCGAAAAGCTGCGCCACAGCGAGGCACTGCCACCCGAAACTTTCGACGAACGGGACGCACTCGTCGAGGCGCTGGCCACGTTACCAGAACACTACGCGAAGGTGGTCGAGCTGACCCTGCTCGGGTTCACCGCGCGTGAAATTGTCGACAAACTTGAGATCAGACCTGGCACGGTAAAGTCGCGACTTTCGCGGGGGCTGACGATTCTGAGACAGAAACTTGCATGAGGCAAAGAACCATGAAGAAAAAAACAAATAATGCGATAGCGCAGGCAATAGCAGAAAGACTACACAGCGACAGTTGGGCGGGCGACCTCAGCGCCCGTGTCGAAGATTCACGCCGCAACCGCAGCCGCAACAGAAACCGGTTTTTGGTGGCGATGGCGTTTTTTGCGATCGCAGGTTTTCTGACGACTGACGAACTTCTCGACGACGATAACGACGCCGAAAATATGTACGCAATGGTTGAACAGGTAACTTTGGTACCCTTTGCGGGAAGAATTGTTGAATAAACCCAACCAGCGATTGCCCGCGTTTTTCATAGGCCACGGCTCGCCGATGAACGCGCTGGAGCAAAACGAATTTACTGACGCTTGGCGTGATGCCGCTCACGGGCTGCCTCCCGTCAGAGCAATACTCATGGTGTCGGCGCACTGGCTGACTCCGGGTACGCAGGTCACGGCCATGGAAAAGCCGCAGACTATACATGACTTTGGTGGCTTTCCGAAAGAGCTGTTCGCAGTCGATTACCCGGCTGCAGGTGCGCCGGGTATCGCCGAAGAAATTATCGCGCAGTTAAACGGCGTGGCTTCGGTGCGTAAGAATTTCAACTGGGGTCTCGACCATGGGGCATGGAGCATTCTCGTGCACATGTTTCCCGAAGCGAACGTGCCGGTGGTGCAGCTGAGCATAGACGCCGACGCGACACCTGAACACTATTTTGCTCTCGGCCGCGCGCTGCAACCGTTGCGCGAAAATGGCATATTAATCATCGGCAGCGGCAATATTGTGCACAATCTCGCGCGCGTTGAGTGGCCGCGCCTCAACGAACGCAACTACGCGGCCGACTGGGCGCGTGAAGCGATGGCATTTTCGGGGCAACTTCTGGCTAAGAAAGACTGGCAGAGACTCATCGATTTTCAGAAACTGCCGCAGACTATGCATATCGCAATCAACAGCGGCGAACATTATTTTCCCTTATTGTATGTGCTGGGCTGTGCCTTTGAAGACGAAAACGTTACGCTCTTTAATGATGTCGCAGTCGGCGGAGCGCTCTCGATGACAAGCGTGCGGCTCGGTTAAGAGCCTTCTGTGAACCTGCAGGTTATCGATTCAGTTGCGGCCATTGACGCCGTTCGCTGGAACGCCCTCGTAGAACCGGGCAATCCCTTCATGCGCCATGAGTTCTTGCATGCGCTTGAAGAGACGGCTTGCATCGGTAAGGGGCTTGCGTGGCAACCGAAGTTTATTGTGGCAACCGAGGGCCAGCATTACCGCGGTGCCGTTGCCGCTTTTGAACGCAGCGATTCTTACGGCGAATATATCTTCGATTGGGCTTGGGCCAACGCGTACGCTGAAGCGCGCCTGCCGTATTACCCGAAAATCACAGTTGCAGCCCCCTTTACCCCCGCGTCTGGGCGCAGAATGCTTCTCGCCGACCAGAACGATGATATCACTTTCGAAGCACTCGTCACGGGGCTCGAAGGCAGCGCACTTGAACTGCACACATCGGGAATTCACCTGTTATGCACGACCCGTAGTGAACAGAAACAGCTTTCGCAATCGGGGTTCTTGCCACGGCTGACGCACCAGTACCACTGGCTGAACCGCGACTACCGTTCATTCGACGAGTACCTCGCCGTGCTGCGCGCACACCGGCGCAAAGAAATCAAGCGCGAGCGGCGAAAATGCGCCGAACTGGGCCTTGAAATTAAAATTTTGACAAAATCTCAGATCGAACCACGCCACATCGACGCCATGTATGTTTTCTACGCGGCCACGTATGCGCGTAAGTGGGGTTCGCCGTACCTCAACCGCGAGACGTATCATGCACTTCTGCGGCGCATGCGCGACAGCATCGTGCTGGTAATGGCTTTCGATCAGGGGCGCGAAGTGGCCGGTTCGATCGCGTTTCACAGCGCAGACCGGCTCTTTGGCCGCTATTGGGGAGCAAGCGGCAACTTTCCTTATCTGCACTTCGAATTGTGCTTCTACAGCCTCATAGAATATGCAATCGGGAACAAGATACATATATTCGAGGCCGGCGCTCAGGGTGAACACAAATTTCAGCGCGGCTTCACCGCAATGCCCGTTTATAGTTCTCACAAACTCTTCGACGAAGGCGGTGCCGACGCGATCGCGCGTTACCTGCGGCAAGAACGCCGGGCAACGGCGCGCGCCCTGATGGCTTACCGGTCACATTCGCCGATCAAGGGCGATCAGCCATATATTCCAGAGCTCGAAGACGACGGCTGAACCAGCATCGCCGTCAGGCAATCGGGCCGTTATTCGAAACTACCTTTGCCGATAAATTCACGCAGAATCGAAGTCGACGGTACATCATCGGGTGCAATAGCCACAAACTGGTCGAGCAATTGCCGCAGCCGAAATGCAGTTGCGTAAGCCTCATGATTGCCTGGCACCTCGAGCAGGTAGCGGTCTGCAAAGACCTTGAGCACGGCCAGCTCGTAGACGAGCGAAGTGTCGAAAACAGCGTCAGCCTGCCCGACAAAAGGAAAAATGTATTGCTGCTCCCCGGCGCGCACGTCTCCCCAACGGCGAATATTGTCGTGAGTCGCAAAACCTCTTTGGCGGCGGTCGCGAACGATGCGGCGTATTAGCCTCAGATCAGACGGATTTATATGGCTCACGAGGTCGATCGGCAGGGTGAGCAATGGCTGAATGAAAATGCGAAAAACATTCTCTGATGGCAGCACCCGTTCAAGCAGCGCCGGATTAAGGCCGTGTATGCCTTCAAGCACCAGCAGCTTGCCCCGGGTCATGTGAATGCGGCGCCCGCCCGCCGGGTCGCAGATTCCGGTGCGAAAGTCATATTTGGCCGTAACCTGCTCTTTGCCTGCCAAGAGTGCTCCGAGATGCTGCGCTAGGAGTTCAAGGTTCAGCGAACCGAGAGTTTCAAAATCTTTTTCGCCTTTGTGATTCAATGGCGCGTCGTCGCGATTGCGGTAATAGTCGTCGAGCGAGAGACCTTCGGGCACAAAACCGTTGATGCGCAGCTGAATCGAAAGCCTGCGGATAAATGTTGTCTTGCCCGATGACGAAGGGCCGGCCACGCAGATGATCTGCGTATTGTGCCGCGCGGCAATTGTGTCGGCGAGCTGCGCCAGCCGCTTTTCGTGATAGCCCTCGGCGACACGAATCACCTCGCTTACACGACCATCGACGCAGGCCCGGTTGAGTTCACCGACGCTCGAAAGCCCGAATGAGTGCAGCCATTGCCCGCTCTCTTCAGAAAGCTGAGCGAAGGGCTCAAAGCCGGGTGGCACTTCGGTATCCTCACCCGATAGCAGAACCAGCGAGTTTAAGCCGGCCTTGATGCGAAATTCACTAATGAGCCCTGCGTGCGGCAGCAGTGGCCCATTATAAAGGGCATAGATTCTTCCGCACGTTACTAATGGTGTCGTCAGTGAACGCGCTCCTTTCAAAAGCTGTACCGCATCACTCTGGTGGTGTTTTCGAAAATAGCTGAGTGCCTCATCGATGCTCCACCACTCTTGGCGAAAATCGGCCCGCTGTGCGATGAGCTCGCGAATGCGGCGCGTCAGTTTATCGGCAATCTCTTGCAGCGTATAGGGTACTTTGCCTTCGATGTGCATCCACTGTGCGCTGCCGACTGCAAAGCCGAGCTTCAGTTGCAGCGGCGGTGAAAAATCCTGCGCGGCCTCGACGATGAGCAATGCGAGCGAATGGCGCAAGACGCGTTCGCCCTCCCAATTTTCTGCAGTCAGCGGCTCAACGTGCACGTCAGAAAAAAGCTGCGCGTCGAGCGAAGTCACCCGGTGATCAACGAGTGCGGCGACGACTGGCGAGTCTCCCATTTTATCGGGTAAAACTTCTGCCAGCACCGAACCCGTTTTAACTTCGGTTTCTGATTTGTCTTCCCGCGTCATCGTAATCGTCGCCTGCCTCGGCAGCGACCGCTGGTTTAGCAGCAGGTGCAGACTCTCGG
>JAKQXK010000681.1 GCA_029561505.1 Spirochaetota bacterium
GCCCCGTTTTCTCGGCGATGTCTGCCAGCGCGTCGCTACCCAGAACTTTTTTGATCGCGGCACCAGAGATGCTCTCGTTATCGCCTTTGCCTATCCAGCTTGCGATGGTATCGGCGTAACCACCCTCTTTAAGAGCGCCGAGAATCGATTCAACGTTCGAACCGCTGCCGCCTTTTGAGAGCAGGTCTTTTGCAAGGGTCATAAGGTCGCTGTCTGAGCCTTCGCCCGAAAGTTGTGACGCGAGGCCACCGAGTGTTTCAATAAATGACATCGGTGAGGATATCTCACGTGCTCATGACCTGTCAACACGTTCAGTACGAAAGCCTGCTTCAAAGCGCTTTACGCTTTGAGGCAAAGCGGCGTTGACACAAGTGCAGTGAAGCGCGGTCAGAACAGATTTCTAAAGTTGATCAATGGTGACACAACCCGGTCTTTCGAATTCAGGCAAACTTATCTCATAACCACTGCGGGCGCGCTGCTGGCGCTGGCCGCAACCGTAATCAACTATTTCACCAACCAATCTCCGACGATGACAGCGGTATCGCTGGCGGCGGGTATCTTGCTTCTGGTATTGCGGTCACGGCTCAAACACTTCAAGACCCTTGTCTGGCCTACCTGCATACTGATTGGTATCGGCCTCGTGCTGGGCATTATCGGCTGGGTGACATCGTCAGGCATTTTTGGTTCAGCCCCGTTTGTTTTCTACCTGATGCTCACGTGGCTTTTGGCAACACGAAATTCTGACAGCCATTTGTTATTAACCGCCAGCACTGTGGTTGTGCTTGTCGGCCTCATGCTCATGCAGAAATATTTTCCTCACCTGATCACCAACTACCCTGACGCTACGGCTCAATGGTCTGATCTGGTGGCAGGCATTCTTGCCACCCTGGTGTTTCAGGCCCTCTTCATCAGTGCACTCAGACACCAATTCGAAGCAGAACGCCATCTGCTGAATACAGAACACGGCAAGCTGGTTGAAACCATGTCAAAACTCAGCGCGGCACAGCAGGCGGCTGAAAATGCGCTGACGGGCAGGTCTGACTTTCTGGCTGCCATGTCACATGAACTGCGCACGCCGCTGACCTCGGTGATTGCGGGCGTTCGGCTTCTGAAAGACGACACTGCAGAACACAGCCAAGAAGAAATCGTGGGCTTTATCGAGAGATCTTCGCAGGCCTTGTTACGCCTGATCGACGACCTGTTGGTCTTGCGCTCGCACGAAGCGGGCGAAGTCTCGATCGTCTTCGCACCCTTTCGCCTGCGCGAGTTTCTCAGCGATATCACGCGCTATTATCTGCCCCTCGCACGCAACAAAGGTCTTGATTTTTTCTTCTCGTTTGACGAACGCCTTCCAGACATTGTCAACGGCGACGATGGCCGCATCGGTCAGATTCTGGCAAATCTGATATCGAACTCGATAAAGTATACCGAGCGTGGGCAGGTGACCTTCAAAGTTGCGCTGTGTGAATCTGCCAGCGAAAGCATTGTGTTCGAAGTTTCAGATTCGGGCGTCGGTATACCCGTCACCGAACAGGCAGATCTGTTCAAACCTTATGTGCGCGCAAATGACGTAAGGCGCCGCATTAAAGGTACAGGCCTCGGTCTTTCTGTATGTGCGCTGCTCGCGCCGAAACTGCACGGCAAGATTGAGCTTGTAAAGTCTGATAGCTCGGGCAGCACCTTTCGTCTCACGGTGCCACTGCGCATCGACCAGATGCGCGAGGCGACAGCTCAGAAAAATCTAACAAAACTGACCAGAGGGTTGCGCATTCTGGTAGCAGAAGACGACGAAGTAAACGCACTTCTGCTGAGCAAAATTTTGAACAAGAATGAAATCGAATGCGCAATAGCCCACAATGGTGCTGAACTTGTCAGAATGGCCAACGAAGGGCCGTGGCACATGATTCTGACCGATATTCAGATGCCTGATATTGACGGGTTTGAAGCAGCGACACGAATTCAGGCTGCGTTGGGCCCAGGCAATACGCCACCAATCATCGCCGTGAGCGCGGCAAATTTCGAAGAAGACTCTTCACACCGGGAAAAATCTCCGATTGTGCACTGGTTGGCAAAACCCTATACCGAAGAAGCGCTGCTCAATGCGATCGCCCAGAATCTGCACGAACCCCAAACACAGAATATCTGAACGTATTCAAACGGCTTTACGCCCCCTCTGAAAACGGCGGAGCAACGTCATGGCGTATAATTTTTTCCTGATTGAAAAATCTGGCCCTGTCGCGACCCTGTGGCTCAATCGCCCTGAAAAACGAAACTTCATGAACTGGGATTTCTGGTCAGAGCTGCCGCAGGCAGTGGCCGAGATCAACGCCGACGATTCGATCAGGGTGTTCGTCGTGGCAGCCAAAGGCGCGAGCTTCTCGATCGGGCTCGACCTGCCCGACTTTGTCGAGCGCTTTGCCTGGCTCGCCGATTCGACGGGAGCAGAAGGCAACCAGCGCCTGCACGACTTTATTCTCACGATGCAAAAGGGCATGCGTGCCGTCGCCGATTCGCCCAAACCTTCAATCGCCGCGATACAGCGCCACTGCATTGGCGGGGCGCTCGACCTCATTTCGGCTTGCGATATCCGCTACGCCGCGGCCGATGCAATCTTCTCGCTGCGCGAAGTTAAAGTCGCCATCGTCGCCGACATGGGTTCATTACAGCGCCTGCCCTACCTCATCGGCGAAGGCCCCACGCGCGAACTCGCGCTCACCGGCCGCGACGTCGGCGCCGAAGAAGCGCTGCGGATGAATCTGATCACGAAAATTCTGCCTGATAAAGACGCGGCTTACGCCGCTGCGATCGAAACAGCCAAAGAAATGAGCGAAAACTCAGCGATTGTAATGCGCGGAGTCAAATATATCATGAACAAGCAGCGCGGCCTCGACGCTGACCGGGCGTTAGATCTGGTCGCGCTCTACAACAGCGGCTATTTGCAGTCGGCTGAGTTTGTCGCGATGGCGAAGGGTTTTGCTGATAGAAAGAAAAAGCGCGAATGATACCTGACGCAGCCGTAGAACTAGAGCGGCTGGTGGTCGCAAGACGAGTAGCAGCTGCTGAGTTGCTCAATTTAGAAATGCACGACCGGTGGGGTCACAGTAGTGACCCAGTCATGAACCAGAAGATGGAGCAGGCAGGTGCGATCAGAGAAATGCACACCAGTGCGGGCAAACAGCTTGTTGAGCTCGTGCGCAGCTACCGCAAAGAGCAACCCGAGGCAGTCGAATACTGGGCAAACGCGCACGTGCAGCTGCTGCAGAATTTTCTCGAAACAACAACCGACTCAACAGCCCGGTTCGTTGCCGAGAAAGAAATTTCTGCCTGGCAAGCGGTGGTCTCTGGCAAGCGTGATATTGTCGAAGGGAACATTTTCTATGTAGCCTATGACGCAGAACTGCACCGTAAGCTCTTCGGCATCGAGTTAGACTCACCTGAAAAGAAATAATCAAGTGCCTAACCGGCACGGCGCTCAAATGTGCAAATGGTATCAGACTCCTTTTTCCTTGTCCCGAGGGTTCAGTTTTTTGGGTTGGGGTAAATGAAGAGACTCGCCGTGGTGCTGCTGCGCCGAATGCACATCGACGCTGAAGTCAAGGAAAATCTGCAACGGTCAGTTCCCGTCTGGATAGCCTCGCTGATTACAGGAGCCGTAGCAGTCGGTTATGCAAAACTCTTTTCCGAGGCAGAAGCGGCAGGCAAGCGCCTCTTCTTATACCAGCCATTGTGGCTCTTTGCTATCACTCCCGTATGTTTTGCCACGGCATGGTATTGCGTTTACCGTTTCGCTCCACTGGCGCGAGGTAGCGGCATTCCGCAGATTTCAGCTGCTCTTGAATTGGCAGAGACACCGTACGAATACGCGATTCAGAAATTACTCAATTTGCGCGTACTGCTGACAAAAATCGTGAGCAGCACAATCTTGGTATTTGGCGGCGGCGCCATCGGTCGAGAAGGCCCGACGATTCAGATCTCGGCGACCATTTTCAGACTCGTCGGGCTTTGGACTCCCGTCAGCTGGCCCGCGTATTCTGAACGGGTGTTGATTCTGACCGGCAGCGCAGCGGGTCTTGCCGCTGCGTTCAATACGCCCCTGGGTGGAATCGTATTCGCAATCGAAGAACTCAGTCGCCTGCACTTTAACGCGTTTCGCACGACCCTGCTTGCCTCGGTAATTGTCGCGGGCCTGACGGCCCAGACTCTTCTCGGCCCATACCTGTTTCTGGGTTATGTGCGCGTCGGCGGTACGGGGATCATTTTAACGCTGATTGTCATTGGCGCCGCCGTGACCTCGGGTATCGTCGGTGGCTTTTTCTCGCGAATCATTTTCTCTGCCGTTCAGGCCGTAAGAAAGGTTCAGAGGGCACAATACCAATTATTGCTGGCACTGTTACTGGGTTTGATGCTCGCGCTCATCGCGTATTTTCATTCGTTCAAAATTCTCGGCTCAGGCAAAGAAAACCTTTCTGCGTTGCTGCTCGGCGCCAATGCCGACAACAGTTTAGACGGTGCTTTGATGCGAATAATCGGCCCGCTGATTACCTTCGTTTCGGGAGGCGCGGGCGGCATTTTCGCGCCGGCACTCAGCGCAGGTGCTGCGTTAGGTTCAGTTTTTTCAGGCTTTTTTGCGCTAACCACCGAACAGATCAACGTCGTAATCCTCTCGGGTATGGTGGGCTTCTTGACAGCCCTGACCCGCTCTCCGTTCACCTCGACTGTGCTCGTGCTTGAAATGACAGATCGCCATTCTGTCATTTTTTACCTGATGCTTGCTGGCCTCGCCAGTTATGCGGGGGCATGGCTCGTGAACAGGCAATCACTCTATGACAAATTGAAGGCGCTGTACCTTCGGGATGCAATTCCGAAATAGAGGGCGCGGGCTGGTCGCCAGAAATCTTATTTTAGCTCAACCTTATGCAGCGACTTCAGTTTCTTGAGCGACGCGCGCATCAACTGCTCGAGAACCTTCATGTCAATATCGGCCAGCTGTTTCACGTAGAGGCAGGCCTTCGTCATCTTGTGCTTTCCTAATTTATCAAAGAGCGGCTGCAGATCGTTATGATAGCCCGGCATCAGGTAGATCGAAAACTCTTTCGCGCGCGGTGAGAATCCGAGCGCAAGAGCATCGCCCTCGCGACCTGAATCGTATTTGTAGTGGTAGCTGCCAAAACCGATCATCGCCGGTCCCCACATCTTCGGTTCTGCCTTTGTGATTTTTTTCATGAGAGCGGCGAGCGCTTCAGCATCGGCGCGCTTCGCCGGCGGATTGATCTTTGCGATGAACGCGGCCGCGCTGGCTTTGGTGGCGACGGTTTTGTTCTGAGTTTTTTGTGCCATAATCAGCGGGTAGAGACGCGATTAATCGCGTCTCTACCCGCGTTACGAATCAGCCGCGCGAACGGATCAGCAGGCGACGCTCGATTTCAAAAATTTTCTCTGGGATTTTTTCTTTCCCCAAATCTTTTTTGTCGTTCTCTTTGATGAAAAGGTCTGCGCCATATTTTTCTATCGCTGGCTTTGGCTTAATGTCGCGCAGGCCGATCACCTGCAGCTGCACCGCACCAGCTTTGAGTTTTGAATCCACCGGTTCTTTCGCGAGCACGCGGTGAATACAATACACGGTTTCACCCGATTTCGATGGCTGCGTATGGTAACCTTCTGTATAGCCGAGATCGGCAAGCGCGTTCTCTGACACGTCGCGGCCGGCAAGGCCCATGAGCCATGCGAAGACCAAACCACCGTAAGTGATCGGGTCACCGCTCATCGCACCCGACATACCCTGTGAATACAGGCGATCGAAGTGCAGTGGGTGCGTGTTGCCGACGCGGTACGTCCAGGCAAAGTGTTCGTCGGTGATCGTACGGCCGTTGGGAGAAACGATGATGTCGCCAACGTTCATGTCTTCGTAGTACGTGTCGGGGCGGGTCACAGTCGACGGCCATTTGTTCGCGTCAAAGTCGGGAATCTCAATTTCGACCGAGTCTGCGTACGGGGGTACATCCACCTTTGAAGGAATAAACTTTGGCGGCTGGTAGCCTGCGGGTGCAGGAGGCACCATGATCTTGCGCATGTACTGAGCGACGCGCTCGCCGCGCTGGTTGTTACCGATCGTGTTGATCGTGACGATGCCCGGTTTACCTTCGCCGCGCTCTTTTTTATCGAGGATTTTCGTGAACGACGTGATGGTATCGCCGGGATACACATTTTTC
>JAKQXK010000691.1 GCA_029561505.1 Spirochaetota bacterium
TTTGCCAATTGGGCGAGCCCGGTACCACAATCTGCCCGCGAGACAACCTTCTATTCAGGCACGGTGCGAGCGCAGGTTCGCTATAAAGATTGGCTACCTCTCTTAGAAACGAATTACCGCTTTGAGAACGCGGCGCAAGGCTCATCGCGTGTTGGTGGTGGCCAGAACCTCACAGCAGAGGCGCAGCAGAATTTTCAGCAACAGCCCTGGCATGCGACGCTTGGCAGTTATTTTAATCTATCTCCTAATCTGATGGTAGGCGGGTTTTATCGTTACGCGCAGGGCGAACGCCATCGCAACGATTGGGTGTCTGCAGGCTGGACAGCCCCCACGAAATGGGACTGGTTCTGGCTGAACACGAACAATCGGCCAGAACATGCGGCGATAGGCGATATCACCTGGCGCCAGAAGCTTGAATTTCTCCCGGGTGAAAATTGGGTGTTTGAACTGAAGAACCGCCTGCATTATACGTGGTACAGTGATTCGCGTTACGAAGAGCGCGATAACTGGGGCCGCCATTCGGCGAATGTCGCCGAAACAAAATATGTGCTGCGGCCCGGGCTGCAGTATTTCTGGCTCGATGGGGATAAACCCTTTATGACGTTCTTTTTGCAGTACGAGGCGCATTTTGCCCTGAACTTCGGCACGCGCACTCTGGTTGAAAGCTGGGGTTACTTCGGCTTCTTCTACCATGTCAGCGAAGAGGTTGCCATTGGCCTCAATATCGCGCGCGCGCAATGGTGGTGGAGCGAATCAGACTCGCTGCGAAACGTGCGTCCGGCTTTTGGCAGCACAACACCTGAAATGTGCAGCACCGACATCGGCCTTGCTGCAGACACTGCGTGCAATACTATGAAATACGTAGTGACGCAGCGCGCACTGGTCGTCGGCATAACCGCTATGCTGCGGCTCGACTTTAGTCCTGTTGAGTGATGCGTATAATGAGCGTGCACAATCTTGTGGAGCTTATCAGAGAATGATATCGATTCAGAATATTTCAAAGAATTTCTCAGTCAAACGGGGCTTCTTTTCGCGCGAACGCATGACTGTCAAGGCGCTGCAAGACGTCTCTCTCGAAATCAAAGAGAATGAAGTTCTGGGGCTCGTGGGCGAATCTGGCAGCGGCAAGAGCACGCTTGCCAGGGTGCTCATGGGGCTATACCGTCCCGATGCTGGCCATTTTATCTTCGACGGCAAAGACAGTCGCACCATGAAAGCTGCCGACTGGCAAGAGCTGCGCCGTAATCTGGGTATCGTTTTTCAAGACCCGGCGTCTTCGATGAACCCGTGGATGACCGTCGAGCAGATTGTTTCTGAGCCGATCGTCATTCGCAAGAAGGTGCTGCAGATGTCGCGGGCCGCACGTCGCGACCGGGTCGCCGAAATTCTCGCGGCAACTGGGCTCACAGCCGAACAGATGCCAAAGAAAATTCACGAATTTAGCGGTGGCCAGAGGCAGCGCATTGCCATAGCGCGCGCGCTCGTGCTGAAACCTCGGTACCTTATTCTCGATGAACCGATCAGCGCGCTCGATGTGTCGATTCAGGCGCAGATTCTGAACCTCTTGGCAGACCTCAGGCTCGAATACCGGTTTGCGGCGCTGTTTATCACGCACGACCTCTCGGTGGTGCGCTGGTTTTCAGACCGGGTTGCGGTGATGTATCTGGGCCGTATCGTCGAGGCGGCTTCAGCAGAATATATATTTGAACAGAGTCGCCACCCTTATACCCGGGCGCTTGCGAAGAGCAAGCTCGATACCGATTTTCGCAATAGGGATTTCTATTCGCTGCCCGGAGAAATACCGTCACCCGTGAACCAACCCCCTGGCTGCCCGTTCGCGCCGCGTTGTGAGCGCATCGTTGACGAGTGCAGCAGAATATTTCCCGAAGTGCGCGCGGGCGTAAGCCAGTTCGACTCTTTTGCCTGTTATAACCCGGTGGTAGCATGAAAACTATAGACTATTCAAAACACGCCCTTTTGCAGACAAAGATTACTCTGCTCCGGGACAAAAAGACTCCCTATGCACTTTTCGCGCGAACGATGAATGAGATCAGTACGATTTTGTGCGCATTAATCTCGGCCGATCTGGCGGTTCAAAAAACCAGCGTGCAAACCCCGCTGATGAAGGCCGCGGGCACGCGACTCAGAAAGCCGATCGTGCTTGTACCGATTCTGCGTGCGGGTCTGGGCCTGCTCGAAGGCTTCAGACAGCTGATTCCCGAGGCGTCGGTAGGTCATGTCGGGGTTGAGCGCGACCACGTGAGCCTGAGGCCACGATTCTATTATTACAAGACGCCGCCGCTGAAAGACGCCGAGGTATGGGTTCTCGACCCCATGCTTGCCACGGGAGGTTCGCTCGACTTTACACTCGGCAAACTCAAAGAGCATAAACCTGCCATGATACGCGCAATAAGTGTACTGGCTGCCCCCGAGGGGCTGCGGCATGTCGAAAAAGCGCACAGCGACGTGCAGATTTACGCCGCGGTCATCGACTCCCGGCTGAACAACAAGGGATATATTCTGCCAGGTCTCGGCGACGCAGGCGATCGCTACTTCAACAGCTGATGTATAAGGCAGTTACGCGCCAGCGTGTGCTCAACCAGCTGCTCGCCGAGCATGTGGTTTCGCAGCACGATCGACTCAAGAGCCTGCGCTTCTTGTGCGCGCACCGTGCGCTGCACCTGCGCGGCATTATTCGCGAGGGCAATGAACGTATCGTCGGCCTGAAAACGGGCGAGATCTACTTTGATTTTCAGTTGCAGAAAGAAGAGGTGACAGCGCACACCGTGAAGATGCGCCTTGCGAAAGCCCGATTTTTTGGTACGCGCCGGCCTGATATCATAAAGATCAGCACGCGATTTTCATCTGAGCTGCAAGACACAATTCTCTACCATCTGACCCGCGGCGATTCCCCTTTTTTCATGGTGAACAAGAAAAAAAGATTCTTTGGCTTTGATCTGAATTTTATTCTGATGCAGATTCCCCCTGAAGTTGATATTCTTGGAAAAGTGAAAATTGTTAATTGTGCCTTTGAACCGAAACGTATAGTCTGGTACGTCGATTCAAATCTCGTGCTGCAGTCGCTGGTACACGTGTTCAAGCCCGATTACATTGAAATCGAGCAGATCGAGCTTGAAACCGACGCGCAGAAATTGCTGACTGATATTAATCTCGATTAAAGGCGAGAGCCGCGCAGCTTCTTTAATATCGAATCAGAATTCAGCTGGCATATCTGCGCCAGGTATTTTCTTGTCTGAAGTGTCTGCCATAATCAGCATTTGTGCCAGGTTAAAAACCGACATGCCGGGCTGGTCTCTGAAATGGCTCTGAACCTTAAGCCCCTGAAAATAGAGTTCAAATCGGTTTTGCTTCAGCGGATTGCGTGAACGCAGATAAGGCGGAATCACCACTTCAAACCTTTTCCAGCCGCTAAAGTCGAGAGAGCAGATAAAAATTTCCTGCTGCAGGCGGTTGGGGCCGCGAAACAAAGCAAATATCTGGTGCGCGTGCTGCGCGCCCCGTGCATAAAATGAAAAGATGCGATTTCGATCAGGCAAAAAAAGTTCTTTGCGTGGTTTGATGTAAAGTACGTCTTTTCCCGGCCGTTCGACGTGCCAGCGGTATTCTGCCGATTGCGCGCTAAACGCAGCAGGCTGCCGGCCTGCAAGGCTTTCCGTTTTCTGCACGAGCTGCCAGTCGTTCATGAATGCATCTTTTGCAGCAGCATTCTTGTCGTTGGTCGGATGCACAGGTGTCATGCGGGCGCTAACCTGATGCAAGAAACTTCTGTCGGGAAAAACAGCCTTTAAGTGAAAATCTGTCACTTGCCGAAACGCCGTGACGTCGTCGGCCGTTTGGCCATACCAGAACGAAGTTGCCGGTTCGTTGGCCGCGACGAGCGCAAACGCCAGCACAAACGGCCATAGCCGGCGGTTCTGCCACCAGCAAACCGCTCGACGCCGTCTCGCAGAATACACGAGAAGTATCAGAACATTCATGAATCCTCTCGAAAAGCTTTATTCATTTGGTGATCGTCTTAACCGGCGCCTGACCAAAAGCGTACGCATTCAAGGGGCGCGCGTTCTTTCTATCGGCAATATAACGACCGGTGGCACAGGAAAAACACCAGCGACGATTTACTTCAGCAAACTGTTGCGGGCCGAGTTTCCGAACCAGGCAGTGCTGAGCCGTGGTTATGGCGGCCACCTCGCGCACCAGACGAACCTGCTTTCTGACGGGTATCGGCTGCACCTGACGAGCGACGATTCGGGCGACGAACCATACCTTATGGCGGTCAACCTGCCGGGGGTTAAAGTTGCAGTGGGCCGTAATCGCCTGAAAAATGCGCAGCGTCTCGTTGCTGAGTTCGGCACAAACTTTTTTCTTCTGGATGATGGTTTTCAGCACTATCGCATAGGGCGCGACGCCGATGTTGTGCTGATCGACGCGACGAACGCCTTCGGCAGCGGCAGGCTGTTACCGCAGGGTATCTTGCGCGAGCCGATAGAAAACCTCAAACGGGCGCACGCGATTGTGCTCACCAAAACCGATCTCGTCAATAATTCGACCCTCGACTCGCTCAAAGAACGGGTGCTGCGGGCTTCAGGGCTTTCACATGTATTCACGAGCCGGCACGCAGCAAGAGGGCTGGTGCAGATTCCGCATGAATATTCGCCGCAGGCGCAGCCAAAAATTATCGCGACCGATATTCTAAAGCATGAAACGGTCTGGGCACTGTCTGCGATTGCCAACAGTCGCGCGTTTGAAGAGATGCTGCGCCGCGCGGGGGCTGAGAACGTAGAACAGATCAGTTTTCGCGACCACCATGATTTTTCTAAACGCGATA
>JAKQXK010000698.1 GCA_029561505.1 Spirochaetota bacterium
TATCGAGGCCCTCGCGGCCTTTGAGCGCAGCGAGGTTGTCGGCGCGCAAGATCTGTTTCACCGAGCGTACAGACGCCAGCGGCAGTTCAAAGACGCGTTTGAGATATCGCTCCGCCTCTTTTACGGTGGTGCCGTTGTCGAAGACCTCGTCGACAAGACCCATGCGCTTTGCGTCGGTCGATTTGATCGCAGAACCCAGCATCGCAATCTCGCGCAAAGGGCCGGGCCCGGTCGCCGATTCGATGAGGTTAATGATCGCTTTGGGAATCGTTAAACCGACCGCCACCTCTGAAAATGAAATGCGGCTTTTGTCGCGGCTCATGAAGCGCCAGTCAGACAAAATCGCGAGCACGGCGCCGCCGGCCATCGCATGCCCCTCGATTGCCGAAATGTGTGGTTTAGGATACGCATATACTTCGAGCACCATGCCGAGCAGCACTTCGAACACCTCTGCGCGGCCTTTCGTGTCGCGGCTGAGCATCATCGCGGGGTCGAGGCCGTTTGAAAAATAGCCGTCGACTGCCGAATGCACAATGACACCCCAGACGTCGTCGTTCTCTGCGAGTTCACGGTGCGCTTCGGTAAAAGCCTGCATGAAGGGAATATCCATCAGGTTCATCGGCGCGCGCGCGAGCGACACGTAGCCGATATGGTTCTCGACGCGTGTTTGAATCATTTTGCTCTCCCGTTGCACATGGCGCAGAGGGAGCAAAACAAACAGGCGGACAACTAAAAGAACGAGGCAATCGCGGGCTTTGCGCCCGGGATATTCTGGCGGTTACTCGGGTTCTGCGTCGGTCGCTGGTTTTGGTGCCGGTATCGTGACGAGCCGCAACAGGCGCGCGTTGCCACCGGCATCGATTGCAACTTCGGCAAACACAAGCCCGTTACGCAGCGCGTTTTCCCAGTCTTCGGCGGCTTCTTTGGGGGCAAAAAAAGATTCGAGGCCGGTTGCGAGCTCGAAGTTTGTACTCGCTGCGGTCAGCGTGTAGCGGGGTTGCACCTTCAGGCGGATTGCTTTCGTGTCAGAATCGGTATCGCTGATAGTGGTTGCGCGCAGTTTGCCCCCGCGGTTCTCGAATTCAAGAAACAGCCTGTCGCCGAAGCGGTATTCGCGCTCGGGGTGAAGCTTAACTTTGATTCCCGTCGCTGGCAGAGTGCTGAATTCATATTGCAGGTCGACGTAATTGCCCCTGAAAAAATCGCGCGGGTCGCGGGGTTTGACCGGCAGCAGATATTTGTCTCCCCTGTAGATCGGCAGGTATGCCCCGACAATCATGCCGGTGAGAATCAGCCAGGGGGTGATGATCAGAATGAGTCTAGTTTTCATATTTTTTCTCCCAGAGCTTGTTGAGCAGAACGAGTGCGACTGCCGAAAGCGCGAAAATCAGCGCTGTGATCAGGTAGTTTGAGAACAGGTCAAAGTAGCGAATCAGGGTCCACAACAAGAAGGCCATCACCGCCGCCATGAACACGGGTTTTTCGCGAATGGCAATGGCGCGAAAGAGCAGCGCGGCGACTGTGCCGAGATAAATCAGGTTCGCGCTGATGCGCACGATGTAATACCCCTCGAGGCCGGGTTCGGCGGGCAGCGCGCGCTGCAGAAGCAACGAAGCTAGCGTCGCGACGATGTTGAGCACAATGAGCCAGGTTAGGTGCGGTTCGCGCAGAGCTTTGCGGTAAAGCGCGATAGATGCAATCGCGGCGGCGGCCATAAATAATGCAGCGACCGACGTTGAATATTTCACCGCATCATGCGCCAACAGCCTGAAAGTCAGCAGCATGTTGATGAAGGCGGTAAACCCCAATATCAGGTAGAGAAGCCGCCTCACCCAGTCGCCCGTTAGGCGTGTGAACTGTTGGGTCAGCGCAACCGAAAAGAGAACCATCGCGAGTTCCCAGTTGATGCCTGTGAAGCCCATTTGCCACCGGGCGAGAATCGTGAGCAGAAATACATAGACGATGACAATGAGCGGCACCAGGGTCGTCACGCGCTGCACCGACCATGCAAACCATGACAACGTCGCGAGCGGCAAGAACGAAAGAACCGAAAATTGGTGGTGGTCGAGCTGCATTATCAGGTACATGAAGAACAACACTGCGGCGAGCAGGTAGTTGATGTGGCTGCCGCGAAAAATCAATACGGGTAAGATGCCGATCACCCAAAAAAGCACTCCATTCGGGTAATACGCGCTGATATGAAAAATCTGCGCCTGTATCATGATATTTGCGCCGAGTGCAATCGAAGCGAAAAACCAACCAAGTTCTGCGCCCAGATGGTTTTCTTTGCGCTCTTGCCAGAGAGCCCAGAGCTGCGCGAGCAAGAGTGGGGCCAGTGTAATCGACGACTGCGCAAACCAACTGAGATGCTGCCAGTTCTTTGAGATTACAAGCAGCAGCGCAAAACCTGCGAGCGTTGCAGCGAGGCACTGCAGCCAGAAGCTCATGCGCTTATACGCAGGCACTTCGGCGCTATAACGCGCCAGAATGCGCTCGGCCTGCTGCGCACTGATAATATTTTCGTCGACCCAGGCGGCGACCTCTTGTTTCAGCTTGTTAAAGTTCATGGCTAACGCCATGCTGCCCGGCCACCTTGGGCGTGCAATCGTATTCTGCTGGCAGTCGCTTCAAAACGCATACCGCCCAGAGCTGTTAACCGCCTTGCATCGCCTTTTCGACTTTGAGAATGTGAGCGGTGGTTTTTAATACCGCATCGGGGTTGAGCGATATGCTATTGATACCCTCGCGTACGAGAAATTCAGCAAATTCAGGGTAGTCGCTCGGCGCCTGGCCACAGATGCCGATCTTACGTTTGTTTGCTCGCGCAGCTTTGATCACATTTGCGATCATGGTTTTTACGGCCGGGTTGCGTTCGTCGAATATCGGGGCGACAATCTCTGAATCGCGGTCGATGCCCAGTATCAGCTGTGTCAGGTCGTTCGAGCCGATCGAAAAACCGTCGAACACCTGCGAAAACTCGTCGGCGAGAATGACGTTCGACGGAATCTCGCACATGACATAGATTTCAAGAGCGTTTTCACCCCGCTTCAGGCCGTGCTTTTCCATTTCGGCGATTACTTTCTTGCCCTCTTCGACGG
>JAKQXK010000700.1 GCA_029561505.1 Spirochaetota bacterium
CTTCGCCAATGCGATGAGCGCTGCTGTTGAAGGCTTCTTGCTGCTCTCGGCGACGCCGTTTCGCGGCAAACTCGAAGAAATTTTCTTCTTAATACAGCTGATCGACCCCGATATTCTGGGCCCGCTCGCGACGTTTCAGACGCAGTTCGCTGAAGATGCATCACTCTTGCGCGACAGACTCGCACCGGTCGTGATTCGCCGCAGAAAAATCGACGTCGGTGGCTTCACCAAAAGGTTTGCCAAAACTGTAAAAATCGATCTCGGCCGCGAAGAACGCGAGTTTTATGATCGTACGACCGAATACGTCAAAACCGAATTCAACCGGGCGCTATCGCGTGGCGAGAACCTGAAATCATTCATTATGATTGTTTTTCAGAAGCTGCTCGATTCGTCGCCTTATGCACTGTTGCGCGCACTTGACGGCCGGCGCGCGCGGCTCGAAGGCCTGTATTTTCGGGTGATGCACGAAATCGCCGAAAGCGAAGACGTCATGGAAGCCGTGCGTGAGTTTCAAGAAGAAGAGGGTTTCGAAGAAGCCGGCGTCATTAACCCGCAAGAGGTGCGGCAAGAGATTCAGCACCTGACGCACCTGGCGGTGCTTGGGCGAAAGATACAGTCTGACAGCAAGCTGAAGCATTTACAGAAGACGCTGAAAACCATGCGCGGCATGGGCCACCAGAAGTTTGTCATTTTCACGCAGTTCAAATCAACGCTCGAATACCTTGCCGAAAACCTCAAGAGCTATAAGGTCGCCGGTTTTCACGGCGGCTTAAATTTCGAGCAGAAAGAGGCGGCCATTCGCAGCTTCTTCGACGATATCGACATTCTTATCTGTACAGAAGCCGGGGGCGAAGGCCGTAACCTGCAGATCGCCGCCTGCCTTATTAACTATGACCTGCCATGGAGCCCGCTGAAACTCGAGCAGCGCATCGGCCGCATTCACCGGTTTGGTCAGCTGCGCGATGTGCACATCGTCAATTTTGCCTGCCGCGACACCGTGGCCGAACGCGTCGTCGAAGTGCTCGAAGAAAAAATACGGCTGTTTGAGAATGCGCTGGGCCCTTCTGACACTCTGCTGGGCGCATTCGAGAGCGAATACAAGTTCGGGCGCAGTCTTATGGCATTTTTGGGCGCAAAAAAGACCAAGCGCGAACACAACGAAGAACTCGAACGCAGCCTGTTTCTCGCGAAAGAGAACCTGCGCAACGTCGACAGGCTTATTTCAACCGAGCACATGAGCTTTAACCTCGCTGCTTTCAGGCATGCGCACGACAGCGAAGAAGGGCGGCAAAGCGGCAGCGAGCTCAAAGCGCTCATCACCGACTATGCGGCGCAAACGGGCATGGCGGTGAAGTCTGATGCAGCGGTCGTTGAGATACGGGAAGCGCCCAAAGATGGGGTGAAAAACAAGATGGTTCGCCGCGGCACTTTCGACCACGATCTCGCGACGAAGCGCGTTGATCTGGAATTTTTCGCCTTTGGCCACGAATATATCGACACCTGCGCGGCAGAAATTCTCGCAGCCGCAGATAAATCGCCCGTCGTGCGGGTGAATGCACAGCGCGACGGCATGCTTTTCTTTTTTTCGCTCTCGCTCGAACTCGACAAACGCTATAAGCGCATGTACCGTGTGTACGTGCCACGCAGCGAACATGACGCAGCGGCGCTTGAAGATATCTGTGGCTCGGTTGCCGCCGCCCACGCGCTGCCAACGCAGGTTGATACGGATTATCTGCAGGCGGTGGTACTGCGTGCGATTAGTAAAATCGAAGCTGAACTGCGCGAAGACATACGCACGATAATCGCGAAAGTGAGACCGTCAGAAAGTTACTGGCATAAGCGCATCGTCGATTCGGCAGAGGCGCGCAAATCGCAGATTGAAGAGCGGCTTGAAATTCAGCGCGGCAAGTTGCGCTGGTATGGCGACAAATTCGCGGGCTCGGTTACCAAAATTGCCGGCGAGAAGCGCCGCAGCGAACTCGATGCCTATGAGCGGCTGCAGAAAAGCGATTCGCGTCTGAAGCCGCGCATACTCATCGACATAAAAAAGGTTTGCATACTGTCGTCGGCGCACTAAGCGTCGGGTATGGGCCTTGTCGACGATCTGAAAATTTCGGTGAGCGCTGCTGCGCGTGTAGCGCAGACCTCGATCGTGTTCGCACGCCATGCACAGTTTTTTACGCGCGTGGTTTCGAACCCTGGTGCACCTGAAACGGCGCGCGAATTGCGCCGTATTTTTGAATCGCTTGGGGCGACGTACATCAAACTCGGGCAGTTTATCGCTTCGGCGCCGGGCATATTTCCCGATTCTTACGTGACCGAAATGCAGTCGTTGCTCGACCGCACCACACCCGTCGATTTTGCCGATATCGAGAAGGTTCTCGCCGCCGATTTGGGTAAAGACTACCGCAAACACTTTCGCTCTATTGAAGAGATACCCCTGGCGTCAGCGTCTATCGCGCAGGTGCACGCGGCGACACTCGCAACCGGCGAAAGTGTTGTACTGAAAATTCAGCGCCCGAATATCGAGGCCAAAATGGATGCCGACCTCGGGCTCATGTCTTTTGCCGCGCGGCTGCTCGAGATACTCTTGCCTGAAACGAAGCGCGTGGGTGTCACCGATGTCATTCACGAACTTGGCCGCTCAATGGCCGATGAAACCGACTTTATTCAAGAAGCCAAGAATATCGCCGAGTTCCAGAAGTTTCTTGATGACACCGAAGAGGCAGAGGTTGTCACGCCGCGCGTAGTGAAGCAGCTCAGCACCAAGCGCGTGCTGACGATGTCGCGGCTCTATGGAGCACCGCTGACCGACCTTGAAGTGGTGCGCAAATATGCGCGCGACCCGCGTGCGGTGCTCGAAAAGGCGCTTTCGACCTGGTTTCAGTCACTCGCGCTCGTGGGGTTTTTCCACGCCGACGTGCACGCGGGCAACCTCATGATTCTCGAAGACGGCAGAATTGGTTTTCTTGATTTTGGCATTGTCGGGCGCTTCAGCCCCAAAGTTTTCGAATCACTGTGGATGCTGGTTCAGGGCGTGGGTGAAAAAGACTATCGCATGATCGCGCGTTCGCTCATTGGCCTCGACGCAACGGGCGGCGGCGGGCAGAAGGTCGAAGAAGCAAAGTTTGCCGCCGAACTGCGTGCGGTATTCGAGCAGGTGAACAGTTTCGGTAAGGTAGTCGAAAATGCGGTGCAGCGCGGCGAACAGATCGCAGTTGATGAAGGTGATCTCAACCAGATGATGCTGCAAATTGTCGGCGTCGCCCGCGACAACGGACTTAAAATTCCACGCGAATTTGCGCTGCTGATCAAACAATTTCTTTATTTTGACCGTTATGCGCAGATTCTTGCGCCGGGAATGTCAGTCTATTCGATGAACCCCGACGTGCACCGAACTAGTGGCGCGGCAAAGCTCTTGCCAAAAAACTCACGATAGCTTCGGCTGTTTTCACCGAAAATCAATCTGCGTAAGGCAGCAGCAGGCGCTGTACGCGTTCGTCTTCATGCATGAGCGCGTAGCGCGCAAGACACCGGGCACTCGCGGCTTTACCTTTGATACGCCGCAGGTGGCGTACGGCTTTGACCGCCGCAGCAGCATAGCCGGTGCGGTAACTTCTGAGAGCGAGCCGCGCGGCTTTATGGTAGTTCTTTTCTCTTCGGTAAGTTTCACTGAGCAGATCAAGATCGCGCGCATCGAGACTGGCGATGCCCTGCTCAAGCATCAGCGCCCGGGCGTCTTGCGGGGTTGCGCTCTTATGCCGGTGCACCTTGTAAGCCCAGCCCGTATTGCCGGCCCGCGCCGCGATGAATGCCTCTGATACCATCTTTAATAGACTCACGAGCGAAAGCACGTCGACGCTGTTGTGGTAGATGATTTTATCCTTAACATCTTTGCGACCTAAGTGCAGGTATTCGAAATAGGCCTGCGCAACTTCGGCGCCGCGCACATCGCCCTCGCGGGTAAACCCCAAGAGCCGCGACTCGGCATCCATCAGGCGAGAGGGCTTTTCGGGGTAGATGCGGCGAATCAGGTGGTAGAGGTCGACGTGCCTGAGGCCCACACGCGACGTGTCGATGCCATAACGCTGTGCGCGGCGAACCACGAGCGGCAGGTCGAATGATTTGCCGTTGAACGTCACGAGCGTCTTATGCTCAGCGAGACCGGCAAAGTTTCGTAGGATATCCCCCTCATCTGCAGGCGACTCGGCAAACAGCAGCTGCAGTCTTGTTTCAGTAGCCGTCACACCCGCGGCACCGATCAGAAACGGGTAGGTTTCTTCGCCCGAGCCGAGACCGGTTGACTCAAG
>JAKQXK010000703.1 GCA_029561505.1 Spirochaetota bacterium
GCGTGCCGGTGAGCACGTTGCCCGAGCCGTCTTGCACGGTAACCGGTACGTTCGAATACAATGAGTTTTTCGCTTCGTCCCAGAAAAGTTCTTGAGTCTTGAGTTTGCGGCCGTGCGGCGCTTCGACCAGCACGTCGCCGCGAATCGTCATGAAACGGTTGCCCTGCTCCATTTTGCATTCTTTGGCAGTGACAATTGTCGCCTTGCCAAAATCTTTCGACTTTCGGTTCGTTTCAAAATATTCGATGCGCAGATCGTATAGATGCGTCTCGTCTTTCACCTGCACGATATAACCCTGTTGCGCCGCCACGCGATAGAGCATCGCCCCTTTGCGAAAAGCTTCGGCCGTGAAATTTCTGAGCGTGGCATCTGCGCCACGCACGAGGTCGCTGTGCGCAAGTTCGGGCACGAACTTCGATTCACCCCGGCAGGCGATGACAGATGCGGCGGTGAGCACAAGAATCAGCAAATGGGGATTTCGATTTTTCACGCAGGCTCGCACCGATAAACATATCTGACGCGCCGGGTAAACTGAAATGCCATCGCGACTGGCAGCCAGGCGGCCATTACAGCCAAAACCTGTTTCGCTTAAAATAGTTGGCAGGCCCCGCCGCAGGCCACTCATGCCCACATGAAACGCACAATTGCGCTGTTCGCCTTTGTAGGCCTTGTCGCAACGCTGGCCGCAGCGGGCACGAAAAAATACAGGGGGGCGTGGTTCGAGGTTCACTACCCTGCTGATTTTAAGCTGCGCAATTCGCTGCAGTCGAGCGGCATGCCGCATGAATTTGACAGTGCCTTTTTTGTTTCACCCGATGGACAGGTCAGGTTCTACATCTTTTCGCCGCAATGGGGAGGCGACACCCCTGATATAGCCGTTAAACCCGAGCTTGAAACAGAAAAGACTGATAAGACAGAAACCGCCAATGGGTTCAAAAAGCGCTGGTACACCATCACACCGCGTAAGGCAGGTTTCACGCGCTCTTATGTCGAGACGACGAGCGAAGACGGCGCGATCCATTGGGTGATCGGTATAGAATACGCGGACAAAAAGGCTTATGAAAAATATCAATCCTCATATCTCGCATTCAAGAAGTCGCTGAAGCAGTTTGCGGATTAACGAACAATCGTTCAATTTTAACTTTGCAGACTGAACTCTAAAGCGAGGCTGGGCGATGGCACTTGCGCAGGCTGCACCGTCACCCGATTCGGCCCTCTTTGATCTGGATTTTTTGCTGCAGACCCTCTACACCAAACTTTTGCCCGAGAGCGTACGCTGGAACCTCGGTGAAAATCTTTATAACGTCTATGTCGGGGCTCGGCGAAAAGCAACGGGCGCGCGCCTCGGTAGCGCATTTCTGGGAGATATTACCGTCAAATATCTCGAATGGGGCAGACCACAACTACCAAAACTTTTGCTGCTGCACGGGTTCGCTGACAGCAAAGACGGCGTGCTACCTTATGCATATGCACTTTCGAAAAGGTTTCATGTGATCGCCCCCGACCTTCCAGGTTTTGGCGATAGCGAAAAGCCGGCGCGCGTTACCTATAGTCTCGACCAACTCGAAAGCTGGATCACCCGCTTCGCCGACAAGATGCATTTCGACCGTTTTGTGCTCGCAGGCCATTCACTCGGCGGGGCGATTGCGGCAGAACTCGCGGGCAAAATTGCTGGCCGGGTGCAGCGCCTGATTCTGATTTCGGCAGCCGGGCTCGTGCCCACGAACGACGGCGACAATATCTATGAACGCATTCTGAACGGGCACAACCCGTTTGAAGTTTCGTCTTATGAAGACTTTCGTGATTTCTTTAACCTGATTTTCAGCGATCCACATAAAGCGCCGTTGCCGGTGAAGAAC
>JAKQXK010000709.1 GCA_029561505.1 Spirochaetota bacterium
TTTCAGTGAATCTTTCAAATAACCTGGGTGATTTCAGCAGCATACAATCATGCGGGCTGACATTGCCGATGACGAGTGTGGCCGAGTTAACGCAGAAAAACGTAACTTCGCAGAGCTTTTTCGAGATGTTTCAGCGCAAAATCTCTGAAAAACTGGCAGTTCTGACGCCCGCCGCATTTCGCGATCGCGTAATAACAGGTCATGACCTAAGTGACTCTCAACTGGGCTTTAAGCTTGGTTGGCTTGCTTTCCACGAGCGCCGCTTCTGGGAAGCACACGAACTCTGGGAAATTTACTGGCATGAGATGCCGCCGGGAGACCTGCGGATATTTTTTCATGCAATGATCCAAGTGGCGATGGCGTATTACAAACTTTTCACAGCCCCGAATCTTGCGGGCGCACTTTCGCTTCTCACAAAAGCACTGGAAAAACTCACCGTCGTCGGCAATGTGCAACTGCTGCAAAAACAATCAGATTTTGTCGAGAGTCTCAGAGCGCAACAGACGCTGCTCATGAATGCCGGCAAGTCTGCGCCTCGCAGTGAAGGTATTGCACACCTGCCAGGCATCTACGCGTGGCAGGTGTGATCTAACTTAGGCGTCGAGTTCTTGCAGGCCCGTGACGAAACCGTCGAGCGTCTTTTTCGCGTCACCGAAAACCATGACGCAATTATCCTTATAGAACAGCTCGTTTTCGATTCCAGAAAAGCCCGGGCTCATGCCGCGCTTCAGTACCATAACCGTGCGCGATGCATCGACGTTCAGAATTGGCATGCCATAGATGGGGCTTGCCTTGTCGTCTTTTGCTGCAGGGTTCACGACGTCATTCGCGCCGATCACAATAGACACATCGGTCGTCGGGAAATCATCGTTGATCTGGTCCATATCGCAGAGCAGGTCGTAGTCTACGCCCGCTTCTGCCAGCAACACATTCATGTGGCCAGGCATACGCCCAGCGACGGGGTGAATGGCGAAGCGTACTGTCTTACCCTTTTTGAGCAGATAATCGACCAGTTTCTTGCAGCTATGCTGCGCTTGAGAAACCGCCATGCCATAGCCCGGAACAATAACGATCGATTCTGCGATATCAAGAATCGCAGCGGCCTCTTCGGCCGTTTGTCCTTTGATTGAACCCTTAACTTCACGCGCTTCGGCAACAGGCGCAACGGCGCCAAAGCCGCCAAAAAGCACGTTCATCATCGAACGGTTCATGGCCTTCGTCATGATGATAGAGAGAATCACACCAGAAGCGCCGTCGAGCGCGCCTGCAATGATGAGAACGTTGTTATTGAGTGCAAAACCCGTTGCGCAGGCCCCGAGGCCCGCATAGGCGTTCAGCAGCGACATTACCACTGGCATGTCCGCAGCGCCAATCGGCAGCACGAGGCTCACCCCAAAAATCAGAGCGACGAACGCGAGAACATAAAACAGTTCAGAAGCTCCTGGATTGTAAATCAGATAACCGAACGAGGCGACGAGTACGGCAATGATTGTTATGTTCACCGGATTTTGCCCGCGGTACTGAATAGGTGCACCCGGCAGCGTGCCGTTGAGTTTGGCGAACGCGATCATCGAACCTGTGAAGGTGAGTGCGCCCAGCAATACTTCCATGCCGATCGCAATCATCAGGCCATGGTCGTCGGGTCTCACATGCCCGGTGTAATACTTGGTAACCCCGACGAGTGCGACCGCAAGAGCCCCGAACGCATGCGACAGCGCAGTCCGCTGAGGCATTGCGGTCATTGGCGTCAGCAGCGCAATAACGTAGCCCGCAACCGAGCCGATGACCAAACCGATTAGAATCCATTCGAGACTGACAACTTCGCGGTCGAGCAGTGTGCTGACGATTGCGACAGCCATACCGGCTTCGGCGAGAAACATACCGCGGCGGGCAGTTCTGGGCGAGCTTAGAAATTTGAGCCCGAGAATGAAAAATACCGACGCGATCAGATACGCGAGGCCTATGAAGAGGTGAATTTCCTGATCACCGAGAAACGTGCTGAAGAGCTTGCGAACGTAGTTGTCGATCATTTGCCTGCCTCCGTTTTCGCGTCTGCCGTTGCAGGTTTGTCTTTCTTAAACATCTTGAGCATACGGTCGGTGATGAGAAAACCGCCAACAAGGTTTGTCGTCGCAGCAGCCACGGCGATCACCGACATGATAATCGCCAGCACCTTGGTGCTTTCGTCGCTGTGGTCCATGCCAGCCACGATGATTGCCGCAACGACCGAAATCGCCGAAATGGCGTTGGTCGCAGACATCAATGGTGTGTGCAGCAGCGGTGGCACTTTGTGTATCACGTTATAGCCTACGAAGGCCGCGAGAATAAAGATATAGAGTGGGGCAAGAATGTCCATGCTAGCTCCTGTTAGTTTACAGCTTTCTTAACAATTTCTGAAACAAGTTCGCCTTCACGGGTAATGAGGCTGCGCTTGAGAATCTCGTCAGTCGCGAAGTCGCGAGCGAGCGCACCATTTTCAAAAAGGTACGTCAGCAGATTCTCCATGTTTTTTGATAGCATGCGGCTTGCCGCGCTGCTCATCGAAGAAGTCATGTTCGCGGGCGCCAGAATCTTCACGCCGCCGACCTCAACGGTTTCACCGTGTTTTGTCAGCGTGCAGTTGCCACCCGTTTCAGAGGCCAGATCGACAATCACCGAACCTGGTTTCATGCTCTTCACCATATAGTCTTCGATCAGAATAGGGGCTTTTTTGCCGAAGATCTGCGCGGTAGTGATGACAATGTCAGACTTCGCGATGTGTTTGTGCAGCAGTTCTTTCTGCCGCGCTATGAACTCTGGTGAAGCCTCTTTAGCATAACCCTGATCGTCTTGCAGGTTTTCTGTAATCTCCATTTTGACGAACTTGGCGCCAAGACTCTCTACCTGTTCAGCCGCAGCTGCGCGCACGTCGAAGGCTTCGACGACCGCCCCGAGGCGCTTGGCTGTCGCGATTGCCTGCAGACCCGCTACACCTGCACCGAGCACGAACGCTTTTGCTGGCGGTATCGTACCAGCTGCAGTCATCAGCATCGGAAAGAAACCGTTAAATTCCTGAGATGCCAATAGCACCGCGCGGTAGCCGGTAATCGACGCCATTGAGCTCAGCACGTCCATCGACTGCGCGATGGTGATGCGCGGAATAAATTCCATCGCAAACGCAGTCGTTTTCATTTTTGCGTATGCGGCCAGGTTCTCTTTACGGTTGATTGGGTCGAGAGTTGCGAAAACCCAGCCGCCCGTTTTGTAAGATTCTATTTCGTTTGTCGTCGGCGGGCGAACTCTGAGCACCGCATCAGCTGTCGCAAGTTCAGCGGCGCTGCACAGGTCTGCGCCCGCTTCAGTGTATTGAGCATCGGCGATGAAAGAACCGTCACCGGCGCCTTTCTCGACAAGAATAGTGAAC
>JAKQXK010000449.1 GCA_029561505.1 Spirochaetota bacterium
CTTTTTTGCGCGAGCGCCAGATAGTCTCGGTAAGCAGCCAGTATTTCAGAATTTCGCCCCTTTCGCGTAAGAGTCGCACTTCTTGAGCGCGACAACGGCACGGTCAAAATTTGGCGCAAGTTCAAGAGCGAGTGCAAATGACTGACGGGCTTCTGCCAGCTGCCCGGTGTTATAATAAACAATGCCATCGGCGTATGCTTTCATCGCATTGGGCGCAATGGGTATATCAGACTCGGCCCATTTGGCCCGGTTGATGCGGCCTTCGATACGCGCGTAAAGTGCTCGCGCCTTCGCGTTGTCAGGGTCTTCTGCCAGAAGCTGCCGCAACACCTGCAGCGCCGCTTCAGGGTCGCTCTGCGACAACAACAGCGCTTTTTTGTAGAGGGCTTCGAGAAATTCTGCCGGTTGAACCGACTTTTTCAGAAGCTGCGTTTTTTCGGCGAGCTCGCGTTCGAGCTGCGGTATCACCGGGTTTTTCGGGTCGATGAACTTCAATATTTCAAAGAACCGGCGCGCCTCGTATGCGTTCGTGTCTTTCGTGCGGTAGATTGTATCAATCAGGTCTTGAATGATGCCGTCTTTGCGGCTTGGGTTCAGTATTATTGTACACGAAAGAATGTATTGATTCGAGATTCGGTTTTTAGGGAATATCTCAACGATTGCCCCAAAATGCTGCTGCGTCGCCACACAGTCGCGGTTCTTATAGCTCGTCATGCCGAGCGAAGTCAGCGACTGCACAAAGTTAAAATAAGGAGAATCGCGTGTAATGAACTCGTCGTCTTGTCTGAGCATCGCCTCTTTTGCACGCTGCAATAGCTGTTCGGCATGTTTACGCGTTTCGTCTTGCTTGAACTGGGTCGCAATAGAAATCACGACCTCAAGGTCTTCGATGGCAGCAGGGTAATTTTCGAGCAGCAGTTGCAGCATTGCCGACTGGTAACGCCGTTCAAGCTCTTTGAGCCTGTCTGCATAAAGATTCTCTTCTTGCGCCTTCTTCGCGGCGAGGGCTTTTTTTATCAGGTCGTCCCAGTTCGCAAGTTTAGGGTCAAGCGCCTGGCCGACCCGATAGTGCTCGATTGCCAGATTATAGTCTGTCTTGCGAAATGCTTCGTTGCCACTCAGTAAATATTCTTTGGCGAGGTTCTTGCGCTCACCCTTGCCGAGTTGCTGCTGCATAAAGTCGATGAGCGCCGCCCTGCGTTCAATTGCCTGAACGTTTCGCGGCTCTATTCGCAAGATCTTGTCATAGACCGAAACTGCCTGCGCGAACCGCCGCTCTTTCTCATATTTTTCAGCCTGGCGAAAGAGCCCGGCCACTTTCTGATCGCCGTCTTCTTGCTTTAAGAGGCGTTCTGCCTCTGCGTAGCCCATCTTTGCATCGAGAGATTCGGGCGCAATTTTGAGCGCACCGCTATAGAAATGCATCGCCTCGGCATACTTGGCTGCGTCCATTGCGGCCTGCGCCTTCTGCATCTGTTCTTCGTAGCCCTTGCGCTTGGCTTCAGGCATCTTCAGCAGAATCTGTTTCGTGTTGTCCGATCGCTTTTTTCTGATGAGTTCGCGCAATTCAGGAATTTTCGGGTGTCCAGGAAAAGTTGCTTCGGCCTCATCGAGTTCAGCGTCTGCATTTTCGAATTTTTCGAATGCGATGAGCTTAATAGTGTTGCGGATATGCAGCTCGGCGATCAGCAGGTCTGCATAGGCTTTACCGTGGTAGAGCACCGTCGGGGTCCAAGTCGAATCAAAATCGAGCGCCGCTGCGAGCGCCTGGCGTGATTCTGCAAGCCGTTTCTGGTTATACGCTATAATGCCCTTTTTGGTGAGGGCGAGCACCTCATCATAAGTCTGCGCTGCCAGCGGCAACGCAGCGAGCAGCATGCAGAATAAGATTCGCATCACGAAGCTGATAAGAGTTCTTTCGGCAGTTTAAAGATGACGTCTTCTTCTTTGAGGCGCAACTCGTTCACGTGGGTGAAACCGAATTCAGATTTCAGCCGTTCGGTCACCTGCTGCACCAGCACTTCGGGAGCCGATGCGCCTGCGGTTAGCCCGACAGATGTTGCCCCTTCAAAATGGGCTGCCGTGATGTCGGCGGCGCTGTCAATGAGGTAAGCCCGCGTACCTTCTGATTCGGCGAGCTCTTTTAGCCGGTTCGAATTGCTCGAATTGCGTGAGCCGATAACGAACATGACCTTAACCTTTGGTGCTATTGCTGAGACGGCTTCCTGACGGTTGGTTGTGGCATAACAGATATCGCTCGAACTCGGGCCTTCGATTTGGGGAAATCTCGCGCGCAGCCGTTCGATGAGGCCGCGGGTGTCGCGCACAGACAGCGTCGTCTGCGTCAGGTATGCGAGTTTATCTTCTGGCAGAAAATTTAACAGATCGATGTCTTCGAGGGTTTCGATGATCGTCATCTGTTCTGGCGCCTCGCCATATGTGCCGCGCGCCTCGATGTGGTCTTTATGCCCTATCAAAACTATCTTGTAACCATCGCGCGCATACCGCCGCGCTTCTATATGCACTTTGGTAACCAAAGGACAGGTCGCGTCGAGAATTTTCAGGTTCTTTTCTTTTGAGCTGGTTACCACCGCCGGCGACACCCCGTGCGCACTGAAGATAACTGTCTGGCCTGCAGGTATTTCGTCTATGGTATCGACAAACACAACACCCTTTTCCCGCAGGGCCTCGACTACGTGTTTGTTGTGCACGATCTCGTGGTGCACATAGAGTGGCGCACCATAAACTTCGAGCGCCTTTTCGACGATCGAGATTGCCCGGTCGACGCCCGCGCAGAACCCCCGGGGTGCAGCGACGATAATCTCTTTCATCGTTTAAAGTTGCGGTCGAACCTACCGCGTCAAACCATATGAAACTACCGGGCGTACCTGCTGATTGAAGGCGTTATTGCCCGTTTTTGCAGGTGGGTTGCATCAATAAGTGCAGCACGTATTCTTTACCCCGATCGAGTTCAGCGAGACCTTCAAAAAATGCACGGTCGCAAGCCTGCTGCTTCAGGCCATCACCGTCGGGGGTGGTGCCGTCGAGAACGTAAGTGAGATACTTTATTCGGGTTGTGTCGGCGCGACTCTGGCCGGTCTCAATCTGCACCCGGCGGTATTTGTCCGCAGCGTTTCTGAGGCCTGCGGGTTCGGTTACGAAATGAAACGCAATT
>JAKQXK010000458.1 GCA_029561505.1 Spirochaetota bacterium
GCGGTTGCGCATGTGCGAGGGTATATCGAATCGATCACGCAGATGTTTGGGCTGTCTGAGCAGAGCGTATTCGAATTGGCGCTGGTTGCCGACGAACTCGTAGCGAACGCAATTCTCGCGAGTTTTGCGCGCAACGGGGCCGAAAACATCGTGCTGAAATGGACAATGAAGAATAACATTTTCAGCCTCAGCGTTCTCGACTACGGTGGCGGCTTCAAAATCTCTGAAGTCTTCGATGAAATACCCAAAGGCGAAGACCTCGCGAGCTTTCTGCGCAGCCTCAAAGAATACCGTGAGGCTCGCAAAGCTTTGATTCCACTGAACGGATCGCTGATTGAACATCTGCGTTTTGGCCGGGGCTTACGCATTATCTCAAATCTTGTTCGTAAGCTCGATATCGAGTTTCATGAATCAGACGGTTCAACGCGGCGCGCTCCCGGTTCGCGCACGGTCGGCTCAATTGTCACGGTCGAATACGTTGCCGAAGCGGCATAAACGCCGGTTGCAGAACGCAATGTTTTGCTCATTTCAGATTTAACGCTGCATGGCGCAGACTCTACCCGTAGCAATTCAGGAAAAACTCGCCCGCATTCTGGCCCTTAAGGCAAAGCGTGGCGGTGAATTTGCGCTGCCGTTCGACAAAGACAACTTTCCGTTAAGTGTCGCGCGCCAGTTTCCCGAATACCAGAAATTTGCGCTCGAGATCGGCTGTGGTTGGGGCGAATTCACGCGCGCATCGGCTGCGCAGAATACAGACGTGATGCATCTCGCGGTTGAAAAGAAGCTGGCGCGCGTCATCAGCTCGGGCAGAGACCAACGCCGTGAAGGACTAGCGAATATTCGCTATCTGATTCTTGACGTCGCGTGGTTTTTCGAGGGAATCTTCGCCGAACAGCAATTTAATGCAATAACAATTAACTTTCCCGATCCATGGCCCAAAGCGCGCCACCACAAACACAGGTTCATCTCTTCAGAGTTTGTCGCTGAGTTAGCGCGCCTCGCGGCAAAAGACTGTCTGCTCACATTTGCTACCGATAATTATGCCTATGCGCGCGAGGCGATGCAGGCATTCGAGGCCACCGATGCGTTCAAGAATATGCAGGGGCCGTTTCTTGCGAGCTGTGAGATTGAAGGGCGCCCGCGCAGTTTCTTTGAAACCCTGCACCGAAACGAGGGCGCGCTCATTTATTTTCTTCGGTATTTGAAAGCATAAGCCGGTAGAAAATCAAAGGCCAAAGCGCGGCCAGCATCAGCGCATAAAAAACCACCATACCGAGTCGCGCGAAAGGCGTTTTTCGGGTTGCCAGCGCAACTTCGGCAAAAAGCAGCTCTGGCCTGCCCTGACCCGTGCGCGGTGCCAGATCGTCGCCTTTGTAGTCCACGGCGAAACTGATACCGCTCATCGCAGCCCTCAGCATTGGTCTGCCATTTTCAACGGCCCGCAGCATCGTCGCCGAGGCATGCTGCGCGCCTTCAATACCGTCGCCGAACCAGGCATCGCTCGCGAGATTGACAATAACGTCGGCAGTGCCTGTGCGGGCATCAGCAGGATAAAGCGCTTCATAACACAATAAGGGCTTAATGCGCAGAGTACGCTGCGCCGCCGGTGGTTCAAACCGCTGCCGCAAGATTTGAGGTTGCTGCACCAGAGCCACTTCTGCAGCGAGCTGGCCGTACCTCAGGGCACCCCCGCGCTCAGCGAGTGCCACGTCGATTTCCGTTTCACTGCCGGCTGCCGCTGTAAACTGCCCGGCTTCGGGAAACCAACGGCGACTGCCAAATGGCAAATATTCACCCCATGGCACGAGGCGACGCTTGAAATAATCCCTGCCGAGTTG
>JAKQXK010000467.1 GCA_029561505.1 Spirochaetota bacterium
CCGAGAGCGTGCGCATTTTCTGGTATTTGTCATGGCGCCAGCGGCGGTAGAAGCGAATACCCATAAGCACGACGAGCGAGGTATAGATGAGGCCATACAAGAACCAGCGGTCGGCATTGCGCCCGCGCATGAACTGCGACAGCGGGTTCAGCTGTGTAGCCCAGCCTTCAATCACGGCAGAAACCGGCTGCGGCTTCAGCGCACGCAGACGATCGACGAAAATACGGTTTTCGGGCAACAGGTAAAGGTGGTATTGTTGATTGGGCTGCGCGCTGGCTTGCACGTGCGCGAGCTGTGCTTCGAGCCCATGGCGCGCTGCGAGATTGCCGTCGCGCGCCGCCGCGAGTTTTTTCGTCAGGGGTGCCAGAACGGTTTGCTGCTGACGGCTATAGACCACCGCATCGAGATCGTAAGACCAATAGAGTAATACGTAGAAGCTGATGAAGACCGAAGCCAGCGCCCAACCCAACACACCGCGCCGCGTGAGACTCTGCCAGAGCCGCATACGAAGCATCACGCCAAAGTGTACCATCGGTTCATTTGTCGTGAGTGACGCCATTTTCTTACGCTGTTAAAGCCGGTCAAAAATGACGGGCAGCGCCTCTTTTAACCGCGCCGTGAAAAGGTATTCTACTTTTGGTTCGGCACCTGCGACACGCGAAAGACGATAGTCTTTCAAGATGGCATAGATGGCCGTCTGCATTTCGAGCATGGCGAAAACGCTGCCGATGCACTTGCGCGGGCCTGCCCCAAACGGCATAAATGCCTGTTTGACTGCGGGCTCGGCATTTTCGCCCAAAAATCGCTCTGGCTTAAAGCTATCGGGGTCTGACCAGTATTTGGGGTTGCGGTGCAGCGCGATAATGCCGGTTTGCAGCTGCGCCCCGCTCTTCAAAAGATAGCCTTCAAAAATCTCGTCGGCCTTGAGTTTGCGCCCGATAATCCACGCGGCGGGGTAAAGCCGCAGGGTTTCGTTGACAACGGCCTCGCTGAGCGGGCACTTTTCGAAATCAACCGCCCCCGAAGCCATCGCTGCGTCAGCTTCGGCGCGCAGGCGCTGCTGCAAACTGCTGTCTGCAGCGATCAGCCATAGCGCCATCGCGAGAGTATACCCGGTGGTCTCATGCCCCGCGATCAGCAGCGTGATAATCTCATCGCGCACCTGCTCTTTGCGAATTTTTCCGCTGTTATTTTCTTTCTCGGCCAGAAGCAACATGCCCAGAAGATCGACAGCATCTTGTTTGGGCGAAGCGAGACGTTCGTCGATGATGCGGTAGAGAATCTGGTCGAGCTCAAACCTGTGCCAGAAGAAGCGCAGGTTGCTCACGCTCGGGAAATATACCGGCAATTTAAACGGCATCTGAATGCGGCGGCTGATGAAGTTGTTGCCGAATTCTACCGCGGCACGAATGGTCTTTTCATTGGCGGCAAAATCAGAGCTGAAAAGAAAGCGGCAGATATTCTCGAGCGCGATATGCATCGCGAGCTCTGAGACATCCACCTGACTGGGCAGATTCGCGGTTGCCTTGGCCCCCGTTTCGAGCATCGTGGATATAAAAGCATTCAGGCGCGATTTTGTGAACGCGGGTTGAACCATAGCCCGCTGCGTCTGCCACATTTCGCCTTCGCTGTTCAGAATTCCGTTTCCCAGAAAATGTGCCGCTTCGAGGTATGCATCGGCCTTCGCATAGTTTCTGGGTTCTGCCACAAAGACCTTGCGAATCAGCGCCAGATTATCGGTGATATAAAAACTACCCACGCCAAAATCAGAATAAACGAGATCGCCGTATTTATCGTGCAGGCCTGAAAAATAACGGTATGGGTCGCGCACAATTTGCGGGTCACCTTTCAGAAGTTCTGCGATAAGTTCGAACGGGGTAATTTTCGGCCCTGGCGGTAGTTTGGGGGCATTCGTTATGTTGTCTGCCATGCTTTCAGCCGAATGCCTGAACCAGTTTTTTACCGAAGGCAACGTCGAGAGCGTGGCCTCCGCGGGCCCCGAGCACATGGCCCTGTATCGGCCGGCCAATCAGCGCGAGGTCACCTATCAGATCGAGAATCTTGTGGTATACCGATTCGCGCGCGAAGCGAAATTCATTCATCGTCGTACCGTCGGGCATGTAGATAACCGCATTGTCGGCGCTGCCACCCTGCGCGAGGCCGCGCGAACGCAGGTATTCGACGTCTTTCATGAAACCAAACGTGCGCGCAAAACCAATCGTGTCGGTAAACATCGCATCGTCGTATGCCAGTTGCACTGCCTGATTTTTGAGCAGCGGAT
>JAKQXK010000479.1 GCA_029561505.1 Spirochaetota bacterium
GAACGGGAATTAGTCTCGCCGCGTAATAGTCACGGTCTTGATAAAAGTCATTAATTTGTTTCAGTGCCAGAAACACCCGTTTGCCGAACAAACCAAATGTGAGCGTATTCTCATTATAGATAGGTGCCTTGACCGATTGCCCGACCTGCACCGTTACCGGGTCGAGCAAGAAGGTGCTCTGCGTCGAATAGCCGACGAGCGTATCGAAAAGAACCGTGCCCTTGTCATTTTTTGCTGCGATGCCGAGCGTCAGGCCCGCTTGCAGAGACCTTATGATATTGGTTTCAGAGCCGGCAGCGCTCAAAGTACTTACCATTTGTCTTTTGACCTGCTGGTAGAGCGCCAGAGCCGTGCCGATTGAGAAGTTATCGGTTACTGCATAACTCAGCGAGCCAATGCCGCCGAAGCTGTCAGGGTTGGTCAGCACACTCGCTTTGGGGCCATCGCCCCCCGGCACCGTCGCTGGTAATCTTTGCTCCACCTCATCTTTATAATGAAAGAAAATCGCTTCAACCCCCGCACCCCAGCGTTTGCCGATCGGCGTCTGGTAGCCCAAATTTGCCCGAATGTCTTGCTCGATGACCGTGCGATCGATGGATTTCAGCCTGGTAGTAGTTTCTTGCAGGTTCACGACTGCCGCCGAAAGAAAAATTCGGTCATGCCGGGCAAACCCAAGAAACGCCGGGTTGGTGTTGGGAAAATATTCCTGCGAGATGGTTTTGAACTTCGCTGTATTCACCACCAGCTTCTGTAAGAACAGCGTCACTGCTTCATTTTCGGGGTCGAGTTTTTTCGCTGCGCGTAGTGACTTCTCGGCACCTGCAATGTCTTTGCGGTCAATCGCATCGACGGCACTCGAAAGCTGCAGCGCGACCGCTTCTTGCCGATTGACATTCTCTGTGCTCTTGCGCCGCACCGACGCGGGAGTCAGAATGTTGAGCTTTGTCAGAATCTTTTCGGTGACGGCTGCCGAGAGTGAATCATATTGCGACAGTTTGCCTGATACTTTTTCCTGAAAGATAATTTTTGATGTCGCAGTTTCGACGATCTTCACGGTGATAGAGAGCTGGTTGTTGATGTCGTAGACGTTGCCGAAAATAATATATTCGGCCGTCAGCATGCGCCCGGCCTCGATCTGTGCTTTTTCGTCAACGAGGCCCGTCTGGCTCAGCTCAATTTCACGCAAGGTCTCGAGGCGTTTCTCGCGGTCGATGACCTCTATGCGCTCAGCTTTCGACATTTCGATGCTGACGAACTCAGTAAAACCTTTGCCGAGAAAGCGGTAGTCAGGGTTCGCTGATTGCACTTGAAAATCGCTCACCGCAATTCGCGCTGCTGAAAGGGGTACGGTTGCCCCAAAAACCACCACCGCCACCAGCGACAGGTATCGCATTAGACTCGCACAAGCCTCTCTCATGTAAACCACCGGGTGATTGCGTCCACGAGGTCACACCGCACAAGCTGACGCGGCTGTAAACCGGGGTAGGTATCCATAGTTCTTTACGGCCTCTCTCTTTTACCGTTTCGGGAGGCATGCCGATGCGCGGAACTCTGACTTTTCCCGGTGATAAATCTCTTTCGCACCGGGCTGCCATTC
>JAKQXK010000500.1 GCA_029561505.1 Spirochaetota bacterium
TTTTTTTGCCGACCCCGATCAACCATACAATCAGGTAATGGCGACAGTTGCCCTGCGCGCCGATGCCGATCGGATAATTCTCGGTGGTATTGGGCTAACGAACGATGACTTTCTTTATTACCAGAACGTCTTTGAAAACGCGGGAATTCACGACCGTATCACTGCTTTCATTAATACTACGGAAAACCCACCGATCGAAAGACTACTGATTCCCGATATGTGCCTCACGGCCGCTGAGTACTTTGCTATCGAGAAGGGCCAGAAGGTGCTCGTGCTGCTCAGCGACATGACACTTTTCGCCGATGCACTTTCAATCGTTGCGAACAAGATGGATCAGATTCCTTCAAAAGATTCAATGCCAGGCTCGCTCTACAGTGACCTCGCACGCATCTACGAAAAGGCGGCGCAGTACGATAACGGCGGCTCGATTACCATCATCGCGGTCACGACCCTCAATCAAGGCGACATCACGCACGCCGTGCCAGACAACACCGGTTATATCACTGAAGGCCAGCTATTTCTGCGCCGTGACGCAACGATCAGCAAAGTGGTGGTTGACCCTTTTCGGTCGCTCTCGCGCCTAAAACAGATTGTCATCGGCAAAAAAACCCGCGAAGATCACCCGCAGCTCATGAACGCGCTCGTTCGCCTGTTTGCCGATGCTGCGAATGCCCTTACCAAACAACAAAACGGATTTGAACTCACAAGGTATGATACGCGCACACTCGAGTTTGCCCGCGAATATTCGACGCAGCTGCTGGCTATCGATGTAAACATTACCGTAGAAGAAATGCTCAACACCGGGTGGCGGTTACTGGCACGCCATTTCGAAAAAACCGAAACTGGCATCAAACAGGCCCTTATTGACAAATACTGGCCGGCGACATAACCGATGCAATACCAGCTCAACCGCGTAGCCTTACAAAAAATTCAACGCGATCTCGCGATGCGGGTGCGCGCGCTGCCCACGCTCAAGGCAAAAGAAACGGCGCTGCGCCTCGAACTGCGCAAGGTTGAATCTGAGATATCACAGCTCAGGGAGCAACTGGTCGATCTAAAGACTGCCAATCATGATAACCTGCCTCTCTGGAGTGAATATCCCGAACTGCTCAATATTGAATCACTCGAGATCACGCAGCGCCACATTGCCGGGGTAAAGCTCGATACGATAGCAGACGTCAGATTCAGAATCGTCAAGGCCGGGCTGTTTCAACAGCGCGCCTGGGTGGTAAAGGGCACTGATCTTCTGCAAGACATAATTGAACTTCACCTGCGCATTACTACCGCTGAAAAAAACCTGACGATTCTCGGCGCGGCGCGCAAAAAAGCGACACAGAAGGTGAACCTGTACGAGAAGATTCAGATACCTAGGTACACCGAAGCATTGCGAAAGATACGCAGTTTTCTCGACGACCGTGACAATCTGTCACGTGCCGCACAAAAAATTTCGAGGCGAAAGGCGCCGACGGGCAGCTCTGTATGATAGTACGAATGAAACGCCTGAGGCTCTTTCTTTTTCATAGCGAAAAAGACCGCATTCTGCGTCTGCTGCAAAGAAACGGCACAGTCGATATTCGTGCGTCAGTGACCGCGAACACCGGCATCGCTGAAAAAATCGCAGAACTCGATAAAGAAAACAATGCGCTGAAAGAAATAGAACGCGCTGCTGCGTCGGCGCCCGCCGCACAGACAGCCGCCTCAAGACATGCCAATATTGCGGGCATGCTGCGCGAGGCACAGCGAATCATGGGGGCGAACGAGCAGTTGCTGAATGCAATACGCGAGCTGAACGCGCAGCTCGCCGAATACGCGCCATGGGTTGAAATACCAATCGACACTATTGCCGCGCTGAAACAACACGGAATCGGCGTGCATCTTTTTTCAGGCTCGGTTGGCCTTTTCTCTCAGTTTGATTTTTCACGCCACGATGTGCTCGAAGTTTCGCGCTCGGGAAACACGGTGCGGTTTATGCTCATTACCTTTCAGGCAGACGCACCGATATGGCCGTTTCAAAAACATACGATACCAGCGAGCAGCGTTGAAGAAATGCGCACAGAAATCGCACAGCTTGAGCGACAGCTTCGCACCAACATGACGCAGCTTTCTGCGTTTGCCGGGCGCGCCGTGGCAATTCGCGAATACCTTGCGGCAAAAGCAACGCGGCTCGATTTTGTTAACGCACGCAACCGACTCGAAAAGCACGACACGGGCACGATCCATTACCTCACGGGATTCTTTCCGGCAAAGCAGCTGGCGAAGATGCAAGGCTTACTCGAACGCGAAAGACTCGCTTACACAATCGACGATCCGCCCGGTGATGACCCGGCACCTGTGGCCCTGAGAAACGCGCGCGTGTTTTCTTTTTTTGAACCCATAACGCGCATTTTTTCGCTGCCTGCTTACAGCGAACTAGACCCTACCCCGTTGTTCGCGCCGTTTTTCGCTCTGTTCTTCGGCTTCTGTTTTGGTGACGTTGGCTATGGCTTGCTTTTGCTGGCTCTTTCGATAAGTGGATTTTTCACGAGCGCGCGCGCATACGCACCGCTAGGGGTTATTTTGTCGCTCTCAACGATTCTGAGCGGCGTGCTGATGAATTCTTTTTTTGGGGCCGCGCTTTTCGGCCAGGGACAAGAGGCCCTCATGACGACATCTGGCAACCCCGCAATTTTCGCCGCTTACACCGTTAAGGGCAAGACGGTTTTTCCCGCGATGCCGCTGTCACTGGCTCTCGGCGCCTTTCAGGTGCTTGTGGCCTTCTGTTTTCAGGCGGTGAATGCGGCGCTCTCACTGGGCATTCGTTATATCTGGAAATCTCTCGGGCAGTTGGCGCTCATGATGGGCTGCACGATTTTGGCGGTACACAGCGATTTTCTGAACCTGGGTTTTAATCGCTCATTCACAATCGGTCCACTGCCACTCGGCGAATGGCTTAGCGCAATGACACCGCGTGCTGGTTTGATTTTTCTCGCATCTGGCCTTGTGGCATTTTTTATCTTTGGTAACCCCGATCGCAAGTTCCCGGTGCGCTCCCTCGCCGCGCTGTGGGATTTTTACGGCTTCGCGACGGGGCTTCTGGGTGATCTGCTTTCTTACATTCGTCTCTTTGCCCTCGCGCTCGCCGGTGGGTTGCTCGGCAATGCCTTCAACCAGATTGCGTTTATGGTCTTACCGAAACATGGCGACACGGTAATTTATGCATCACCATGGATCATCGCCTGTGCGCTCATTCTCGTGATCGGGCACGGTCTGAATTTTGCGCTGGGGCTTCTCGGTGCATTTGTGCACCCGCTGCGCCTGACATTTGTCGAGTTCTATAAGAATATCAACTTCCGTGGCGGGGGCAAAGCTTACGCTCCGTTTCGTCGCCACACAACGCTGAAATCAGTTTAGGAGAAACAACATGGAAACAATTCTGGCAACTACCGGGCTCGCCCTGATGATCGGGCTTTCGGGCGTCGGTTCTGCGATTGGCCTGTCGATTGGCGGCGCATCGGTGCTCGGCATGATTCGCAAAAAGCCCGAAGCTTTCGGCAACGGGCTCGTGCTCGCGGGCCTGCCCGCAACGCAGGGGCTTTATGGATTCGTTGTGTTTATTCTTTATTCACCCGAAGTCAAAGCTGGTATGCCCATATTTAATGCAGCCGTCACTTTTGGCGCCGGGCTTGCCGTTGGCCTCGTCTGTCTGGTCTCGGCAATACAGCAGGCCAATGTCTGCGCGAGCGGCATTCAGGCAATCGGCAGCGGCCACGATGCATTTGGCAAGACAATGATTCTGGCGGCATTTCCCGAGTTTTACGCGATTCTGTCGCTCGTTGCCGCAATATTGATGAAAGGCTTACTCTGAGCCGCGCGTTGCGCGTCTCAGAGTAAGCCTGAGACGCCTAGAACTGTGCGCCCGAATGGAGTCGAACCATTGACCTTCAGATTCGTAGTCTGACACTCTATCCAGCTGAGCTACGGGCGCCGATGCGGTGAGTCGAAAGAAGTTGCAAAGACACCGCGTCAATCCAATTCAATGCGGTGCCCACAGCGAAACCACATTCCAGTGCGGAGTAAAAGGAAAACAATCGACCAAATGCAGTTTTACTGGTCTAAATCCGCTGGCGATGAGGCGGCGCGCGTCGGTGGCAAACGCCTGCGTTCTGTTCGAGACGAGCGCCAGTGCCGGGGGGCGCAGGCGCTTCAGCAGGCGCGGCACTTCGGCGCCAATGCCGAAGCGCGCCGGGTCGAGAATAACCAGATCGGGCACCCGCGCAGGTGTCTCACTCAGCAGACGCTG
>JAKQXK010000546.1 GCA_029561505.1 Spirochaetota bacterium
AGTGACCTTGAACCGTTTGCCGACTATGTCAAGAATTACGCAGAGCGTTTGACCCGCACAGGTAAGATCAGGGTAGATGTTGTCGAAAAAAGAGCATTGCCCGAATTGCGCATCGATGACAACATTAACCTGCGCGCGATCTTGTCAGAATGGATGACCAACACGATGAAATATTCGCTCGCAAAGCATGTTCAGATTATCATGGCGCTGCGCGGTGACGTATGTTATGTGCTTGTACGCGATAATGGCACCGGCTTCAGGTGGGCAGGCGACCGCCGCGGGTCGGGCCTCAGAAACATATTCTTGCGGGCGCAGCTGATCAACGCAAAAGTCTTTTCAAGACGAGAGCGAAATGGTACCCTATTTTTCGTGAAATTCAGGAGCAGACAATGATCGATGTAATTATAATCGAAGACAACCGTAACGTTCAAGAAGCGCTCGGCGCACTCTTGCAAAAACAGGGGGATTTTCACCCCCTCGCAGCCTATTTCGATCTGCAGTCGGCTCGCTCTGAAAAAAACAAATTGAACCCGGCGCTGATCATTCTCGATCTCGCACTGCCCGACTCGCGCGGGCCAGAATCGATTGCGGTGCTGCGTGAAATGTACCCGTTGGCGCGTATCGCTATCTACACCGCTTATGAAAACGAAGCCGACATCATAGCATGCGTGATCGCCGGGGCAAATGGTTATATTATGAAAGACACCCCTTATGAGCGTCTGATCAGCGAGCTGCTCGTGATCTATCAGGGTGGCTCGACCTTGACCCCCCGTGTTGCCGAAAAGCTGCTGAAGCAGCTCGAGACGCCAAAACTTGCCGAAACGACGCTCACAGATCGTGAACTCGAGGTATTGAATCTGATTTCGTTGGGCCTGAAATATGAAGATATTGCCGAAGAACTCGGCATCAGCGCACACACCGTACGCCACCATATCGAAAAAATCTACAAGAAAATGAACGTCAATAGCCGTGGCCAGGCCGTGGCGCAGGCAGTCAGGGCCGGCATCATTCAGCTCAAATAGCCATAGGGGTATAGGTCTTTCATCCCGTTAGGGAGGGGCTTTCTGCCCATTGACAAAACTTCAGTTTCTGCTATAGTTCAGTGTTGTAATTCTGAAATCTTGTGCGTGCAGGGGATTAATCTGCACGCGTTTTTTTGGAAAAGCAAGCAATAACGACATGACATAACTATAGGAGACAACATGAGAAAATTGATGACAGTTCTCGCTGTTCTGGCCCTCGCGGGTGCAGTTTCGGCACAAAAGAAAAAGCCAGCTGCAAAGCCAGCGGCAAAAATCGATGATGCAAAAGCAAACGCCGAAGCAAAAGCGAAAGGCGCACAAGACGCAGCAAAAGCAAAAGCTGACGCAGCGCAGGCAGACCTCGCCGCAAAAGCTGCTGCAGCAACTGCTGTTGACGAAAGCAAATTTTCGATCAGCGTTTGGGGTGGCTACAACATAACTGGAAAGAGCGATTACGTTAAGGCTGTCGAAGTGGCATACGCTGGTCAGGCCGCAACTCAATCGAATGATTCGAAGCTGGGTGGCATCGCCGGCGGCGCCGATTTCTTCTATGGTGGCAATTTTCAGATCGGTGCAAGTGTCGGCTACCTGAAAGGCCATGACATCAAACGTACGGTTACAAACAGCGGCAATACGTACGTTTTGACGTCAACAATGGACTACGCGCCAATCTTGCTCTCAGCACGCTATTTTGTGATTCCGGGACTTTATGTAGGTGCAGGCGTTGGTGTCGCATCTGTCTTGAACGGTGTGGAAAATTTTAAGAAAGATGGTGTTGTGGAAACGATCAATTTGCCTGGTGGCGCAAGTGCTGTTGACTGGAATTTCAAATATTCCGGCACGGCGATCGTCTTGCAAGGTCGCCTCGGCTATGATTACGCGATCAGCTCATCGTTAAGCATCGGCATTTTTGGTGCATTTACATATGTCACCGCAGAACTGGACCCCGTGGGTAAAGTTCCGGCTTCCACTGGAAACGCCGAAACAGGTAAAGGTACACACAACAGCCTCTTGATCACGCCTGCACTGGCCGTGACATTTAAGTTCTAATCCGCTCTGCGGAAAACCCCGCCGGTTTTGCATCAGCAAAATCGGCTACTTAACCCCGGCCTTGGCCGGGGTTTTTTTATGTCTTGCCGCTCTGCCTGTGCCGGGTCAGGGTGTCCGACTATGAAAATGAGATTAATCATCGCAGTAACCCTGCTCGCGCTATCGGCCGGCGCGTGCAAAATGAAAGGCCAGATCGACAAGGCAGACCTGAAAGAATCGAGCGCAGGCGGCGAATGCAAAGACCTCGACGCCAGCAGCGCGCGCATGCGTTGTAATAACAATGCTGTTGAGTTCTGCTCGTCTTACAGCGATTATAAGTTCAAAGAAACGCAGAAGTGCCCAGAAGGCAAAACCTGCTTTATCGCCGCAGACGGTAAGTCGGGCGGCTGCAAATAGTCTTTCGGCTATGGGCTTAAGCCCATAGCCGAAAGATTTTCCCTCAAAGCTGGCGCATGGCGTTGCATGGCAAATAGCCAAAAGCTTTGCGTC
>JAKQXK010000552.1 GCA_029561505.1 Spirochaetota bacterium
GTGGGAGATGCTGGCGCTCGCGGGCATGAGCCTTGATACAACCGACCAAGCGATTGACCTCGGCGCCACCCCGGGAGGGTGGAGCTATGTGGCTGCATCGCTTGGCGCAGCTGTGCTGATGGTCGACCGCAGCGAGCCCGATGCGAAACTCTTGCGCCAATTCAAGAAACTGCGGTTCTTACGCGGTGACGGGCTGAATCCCCCTGAAGATGAGCTGCAGCAGGCGAGCTTTATCATGAGCGATATGGCCTGCGAGCCGCAAAAACTGTTTCAGGCCGTGCAGCGCTGGTTGTTGCTCGACAATGTGCGGGCGATGGTGTGTACGCTGAAATTTCATGGCATTTCAGATAAGGCCCTAATAAGGGAATTTGCAGCGATTCGCGGCTCAGAAATCTACCATTTGTACCACAACGGCCATGAGCTCACATGGCTGTGGCAGAGGCCGCGCTAAAGTCAGACGCGTTTTGTGAGGTATTGGGTGATGACGTTATGAAGCGGATTCATCGCGTCAGGAACACATTTCTGCTCGAGCCAGAGTACCATCTGCACCGACAGCCGGCTTTCGCAGTTGAACTCGTGTTTCAGCACATATTCAGAAATCATGTATTTGAAGCGGTCGAACAGCTCTTCGGCCTGCATCAGCGACTGCGCGTCGTCGCCCAGAAAACCCGACATCTGGCGGATAATTTCGTGCTTATGCATCAGCGAAACTTCGTCTTTTACCTCATTGGTCTCGACCACAGAGAGTTTTTCTTCAAAACCCGAGCAGTTCTTGCATTTGGGCTGAAAGAGGGGTTCGGCCGCTGTTTTTTTGGTTGAACCACCGGGTAGTTTCTTCGCCGACTTTTTGATGATACCCATATAGATTCTGTACGTGGCCAATATAAGCAGAAGCGAACCATACGTCGACTTTTTATATTAACCAACTGGTTAGCAAAGTTCTGAAAGATCATGGGATAACCGGGCTTATATATGAGTTGCAACCGGCGGGCGGGGCCATTTCGTGCCCCGGTTATGATCCGTTTCGCAACTTTTCTGCTCTTTTCGGCCAGCGCTGTCTCGGCAGCAGCAGATGCCTCTGCCGGCCAAAAAGCCGCCGCTTCTGATCTTGCGCGGGTGGCGATCATGCAGTTTCAAAACGAGAGCCAGAGCGCGAACTATGAGTGGGTAGAGAAAAGTCTGCCCGATGCGATCAACGATTCGATGCGCGCGCGTTTCGAGTTTATACGCCAAGATGAAAACAAGGTCGCGGCCGTCGCTGCGAGATATAAGCTCGTCAACGGTGAATACCAGCAGGCCGACGCAGACAAGATCGCGCGCGAATCACAGTCAGATATTCTGATTTTCGGCAATTTTCGCCTTAACGAAACCGGAGATAAACTGGTGCTGCGCGCGATAATCTACAACGCGCAGGGAAAAAAGTCATCGGCACAGTTGAAGATACAAGCTCTCTCGATTCAAAAATTTTCAAGGCGATCGACCGCCTGGCAGCGGGCATCGTTGAACGCATCTATGCGTTCGCGCTGGCTGCAGAACGCGAAAAAGGCAAGGTTAACGAACTGAAGATTCTCGTACTTGTGCCGACTTACAACAACGCCGAAGAAGAAAAGGCTGCGATTCGCGAACTCGAAGTTCTTAAAGACGAGCTGAGCGACACGTATCTTGGCCGTTACCTGACGATCTACGAATTCTACAAAGAATACAAAGTCACCAAAGAAGAGCAGGATAAAGCGACGGGTTACGCCCGCAACCGTGAGCGCGATCGCATTATCAACTGGCTCGAAGGTTACGGAGTGAAAAACGCGTTTATTGTTCTCGTAAACAATAAGAAAGTGAGCATAACGCCCGTGTCGCAGGGCAAGGTCGCGACGCAGGTAACCTATGCCGTCAACGCCAAACCCGAAGAGAAAAAACAGAGCATCGCAAAGGCATCGAAAGAAGTGACTCCCAAAGGCGAAAAGGTTGAGTTAAAGAAAGACACCTTTAAACAGAATTCGGTGACGATGCTGCACGTCGGTCTTCTTGGCGGTAAGGGAATTCTCGACGCAGGCAATAATCTGGGCGTGCTTACGGGGCTCAGCGTTCACTTTGGTACGCGCGTATGGAAACCATGGTTGCAACCACAGGTCAGATTTGAGGGCTATTATATTCTGAAAAAAGAGCCGGTCAACTATCTCGCCGGTGGCAGCCTGGCCGCTGGCCTCGGCTACACGTTCTATTTTTCAGGTTCGCGCATGGCGCTCACGCCTTATGCGGTTGGCGGCGTCTTTGCGGGTATAATTCAGAATACGGCGACGAACATCAGCTTCTATCTGCCGACGGTCGGTGCGGGGCTCACGTACACGCTCTTCTTGTCTGCGAAATGGGGCATAAGCGTGAATTCGCATACCCAGTACGTTATCGACAAAACGGCACCAGGTCTGTTTTTCACCGGTTCGGTCGCCTGGGTTTACCGCTTTTGAGAGTCTTTTCGGCGCGTGGGTTAAACATACGGCATAAGACTTGACGATACAATAAGCAGAGAGGAGCTAGACCATGGTAAAATCAACAATATATGCTGCGCTTGCAGCCTCAGCGGTTTTCGCGATGCAATGCGGTACTGCAGAAAAGAGCACAGTGCTTAAAGAT
>JAKQXK010000553.1 GCA_029561505.1 Spirochaetota bacterium
CTCTTTAAGAAGCAGAAAGAGCGCTTCGCGCAGGCGTCGTTTGATGCGGTTGCGCACAGGCGCGCCACCCAGCTTTCGGCTGACGGCGAATACGACCTGAAAAGGGGGATCTACCTCTGTGCTGCGCTCGAACCGCAGCATGAGATTTTTGCCGAATGCCTTGCCACCACTCTTAAAGAGGTGGTCGATACGCTTTTTAAGCTTGAGACTGGTGTAGAAATCAGAGCGCTTGAAATTTTTATTTTCTGCTGACCGTTGAAGTGTATCCGCATGCACGGAAAGCCTCGCAGTTCGCGGGGCGAACTGCTGCTAAAGCGCTGCGCTGCTTTCCGTGCAATGCGGCTTCAACGGTCAGCCCCGGAGGTACCTGCAGTACCTCCTTAGCGTTTTACAATATCCCAGCGGCGGCGTTCGTCAGAAACTGTGAGTTTCCAGCGGCCTTTTTGGCGGCGCCGACGCAGAACGTCACGACCTGCGGCAGTCTCGTTGCGCGCGCGAAAACCGTGTGTGCGGTTGCGTTTCTTGTTTGCGGGCTGCCATGTCCGTTTCATGGAAGCAAATTTGCAGCGCGCGACAGGGTGTAAAGTATTATGAGAGCAGAAGTGTTCTGCGGCTCGGGAAATCCATAGCTATGGCGGGCAGACAGGCCGCCAAGCCAAAAGTGCATTATGTCACATGAGAACGGATTCGAAATAGAAACCACTTCAAATATTAAATCGCAGAAGTACTCCGGGCCAGGGGGCAAGAAACGTTTTGACGCAAGAGGCTGATTTCTGACGGGTATCATGGTGGACATTGGGCAAAAGTATGATCGCATTGCCGGGTGGTGGCATGAAAACCACAAAGATTCTGCATATGGCATTGCGCAGATTAACCGCGCCATTCGGTATTGTAGAAATCGAGGTAGCGCGCTTGATGTCGGTTGCGGCAGCGGCGGCCGATTTTTTCGGCTGCTTGAGGGCCACGGCTTCAGAATCAGCGGCATCGACGCCTCTGCCGAGATGATTCGGCTCGCAGGCACGAAGCTGTGATCAGAGAACTGCATGGCTTGCTGGCCAAATTCGCCACGTCGAGCTCGACCAGTACCCGCAACGGCATGCTTTTATTATCTCACAGGCCAGCCGCGAGGCAGATAGTGTTTGAATGTTTCTTGCCTCGGTAAGTTTTGGTGTACGAATTTTTTGAAGGCCATTCACGTTAGACGGTTGTAGCGGCGGTTCAGCGCTGGGCCCGGCGTAAACCGCATTTTGTTGAAGGTATTTTCGCGAATTCGCTCGACGCCGCGGCGCAATGGCCGAGAGTTTTGCATGGAAAGCAACTATCTCGCAGCCCTACCCGCCGTGATTCTACCGGTCGTCATCGGCATCTTTGTATGGATATACATGCGCAAAGACCGCCAGCATGCGGCAGAGGCGGGCAAGACGCCGACTTTCAGTGAAAACTGTGCCGGCGTCGTCGGCTGGATCACCTACAAAGGACCGTTCATCAGAGTGGCTGTTTATCCCGAATTTCTCGTCGTGAGCTGCGACCGGCAATATTACCTGCCTTTCAGCCAGATCAGCCAGATAGAACGCCGCAGTTTCATGTTCAACAAAGGTTACCGCATTCACCACAATAATTCTGAATATCCGAAGCGCATCGAAGTCTGGGTTTCAGGTCGCGACAGATTCGAAGCCGCGATTGCGGGCAAGATGACGCTGACGTGAGCAGAATGAGACGCAAAGTCAGCTGCGGTATTCTCGTGGCCTTTTTGGTTAATGGCTTAATTGCAGAAAAAACAGGCAGCGACGACAAGGCGCGCAAACCGTTGCTTGGCGTGGTGCACACTCAGGCCGCGCGCGGTGTGTTGATACAAGAGATTATGCCCGATTCTGCGGCCGAGCGCGCGGGTCTCAAGGCGGGTGATGTGATCTTATCGGTCAACAAGGTCGAGATTCTGAACACGCGCCAGCTATTCACCGAAATTCAGAAATATAGCGCGGGCACTGTCGTAGCCATTGAATACATGCGGCGCACCCGCATTGAAACGCTGCAGGTTGCTCTTGGCGAACGCCTCGATGCCACGTCGCTCGTGAACGAACGCGCGCCGGCAATCGCGCTGCCACTCTTGAGCGGCAAATCAATCTGGTCGCTGCCCAAAGGTAAAGTTGTGATTCTCGATTTCTGGGCAACATGGTGCGGCCCGTGCGAAGGCGTTCGGCATGCCCTTGAGGATTTCAGAAGAAAAAAGGAAAATTCGGCTGTTGAAATTGCAGGCATTACGAATGAAGACATGGCCACAGTAAAAGCATTCTACCGAAATAGAAATCCACCTTATACAATTCTGATTGATGCGACCAATGACATTGGCCTAAAATACCGGGTCGCCGGTTACCCGACGCTCGTTGTTATCGACCGTGACGGTATGGTGCGCTTCGCCGGCTTCGCGTCGGGTGGTGGCCTTGAAGCGGCGTTAAAAATGGCGCATGAATTGGCGGCCGAGCGCATGGGCAAAGGGAAATGATTTGCCTTTTGCGCTCTCATATATCTCAGAAAATAGAAACGCCGTTTACGAATTAATGCTCTGAGCCTAAATGGGCGCGTGACCCTATTTAGGGGAAAATTTCGTATTGAATCCACTCGCCTGAAGGGTTACGATTACGCATCACCAGGTGCATATTTCGTAACAATTTGCACGAAAAATCGGGAGCGATCTTTTGGAATGATTGATGTCGGTAAAATGCACCTTTCAGAATTGGGCAAGGTTGCCGAATCAATGTGGCGTGAAATTCCATACCATTTTCCGCACGCAGAAATTGACGAATTTGTCATCATGCCAAATCATGTGCACGGAATCATTTGGATATTGAACCGGGCGGTTAATTCGGTTATTCCCGTAGAGACGCAGCATGCTGCGTCTCTACAAACGATACCGAATATCACGGCAAAGCCCCATGAATATATACCACCCGGATCATTGGGCGCGATCG
>JAKQXK010000572.1 GCA_029561505.1 Spirochaetota bacterium
TGCGGTGGCGCTCGGTTTTGTAAGTGCCCGCCAGAATATCGAGGCAGATGCGCGAAATGCGCAGCAGATTCAAGAGCTGGCGCTTATATTCGTGAATGCGCTTCACATGCACGTCGAAAAATGTGTCATGCGGCAGCGTAATATGATTGCGATCTTTGATAATTTCGAATAGCAGGGCTTTGTTATCCTGGCGAATCTGTTGCCACTTGCCCTGAAACGCCGAATCGTCGCGAAACTTCATCAGGCCTTTCAGCAGAGTGTGGTCGTTATGCCACGAAGTACCGATGGCTTCGTTTATGAGCGCAGTCAGCTGCGGGTTTGCCGCAACAAGCCAACGCCTGAACGCGATGCCGTTTGTTTTATTCGAGAACTTCTGCGGCCACAGCTTAGCATATTCGGGAAAAAGCCGCGTCTTCACAAGCTCGCTGTGCAAAGCCGAAACTCCGTTCACTGCAGATGAGCCCACGACCGAAAGCGATGCCATACGTATGCGCTTTGGGTGCCCTTCTTCGATGATAGAAGCGCGTGCTATTTCTTCGTCGGTGAACCCCTGGTGGTGCAGGTCTTTGAGAAACTGAAAATTGATGTCGTATATGATCTCTAAGTGCCGCGGCAGCAGCCTGCCAAACAGATCGAGGTTCCATTTTTCGAGCGCTTCGGGCATAATCGTGTGGTTTGTGTAGCCCATGCAGCTGCGCGTAATATCCCATGCTTTTGCCCAGGGTACAGATTCGATGTCGACGAGAATGCGCATGAGTTCGGCGATCGCGATCGCGGGGTGCGTATCATTCAGCTGAAAGAAGACGCGATCGGGTAAAAGTGAGATATCCGACTCTTCATGTTTAAACGCCGCAACGGCGTCTTGAATCGTGGCGCTCGCCAGAAAATATTCTTGCCTGAGGCGCAGCTCGAGGCCTTTCAGGTTGTTGTCGCTCGGGTAGAGCACTTTCGAAATCGACTCTGAGTGCACCTGATCGGCCATTGCCCTGATGTAGTCACCGTGTTGAAAATAATCGAGGCCAAAGTCGGCGCTATGCTCGGCCCACCACAGGCGCAGCATCGCAATGCCGGCAGAACCGTTACCGGGAATCAACATATCGCGGCCGCGCGCGATCACCGTCTGGCTGCTCTGCCATTCGGTCGTTTCACCCTCTCTGTGAGTATGCCCGCCGAAACGAATCTCGTAGCGTTTATCGTGGCGGTCGATCAGCCATGGATAGTTGCCTGTTAGCCAGACATCGGGCGATTCTTGTTGCGCACCGTCTTTGAAAGACTGTTTAAAGAGACCGAATTCATAACATAGGCCCGCACCGATGCAGGCATAGTCGAGGTGCGCCATGCTGTCGAGAAAGCACGCGGCGAGCCGGCCGAGACCGCCGTTGCCGAGTGCGGCGTCGGGTTCAATCGCCAACAGGTCGTCGAGACGGCAGCCGAACTCTTCAAGAATCTCTTTGGCTTCGTTGCGCAGGTTCATGTTAACCAGCGCCACGTTCAGCATTTTGCCCATTAAGAATTCCATTGAAAGGTAATAGACGCGCTTGTGGTGCCGCGACTTGCGGCGCTTGAGAATCAGGCGGTGCATCATCAGGTCGCGCAGCGCGAGTGATAGCGAAATATAGGCGTCGGTCGCCGTCAGTTCATCGATACTGCGCCCGAGCGAATAGTTGAGGTGCCGCTGAAAGCCGTTCTTCAGCTCAGTCTTGATGTCGGCAGATAGTGGAATCACGGCCCATGCTGCAAAGCGCGCTGAGCCGTGCCACTATTTTTGCCCGCAGTTTTCCATTAGGAAAACTGCCTGCGCGGGCCCGGAAACCGAAAAAGCAAAAAGCAGCGCCGTCGCCTGTCCTTCAGACGACGGTGCGCTTTAGCAGTCGTTTGGCCCTGCAAACGACGAGGCTTTTTCGCTTTTTCGGCATGTTTTCCGGAGCCCGCGATTCGTCTACCACCGATTTTCAAGGAAACTACGGCTTAGGCCAAATAGGGCACTGAAGAGACTGAAAGCCGCGAGCGCAAGCCCGATAATCTGCCAGTCGGCCAATGCGAGCGGGTTCGTATGCAGGTACATGTTAAAGAACGGCACGTAAATCAATGCCAGCATTGCACCGAGCGAGAGTACTATACCCAGAAACAGGTATGGGTTGGTAAAGAGCTCACGCCCAGGCAGAGCGCCGCGGGCACGCAGAAAGAAAATGCCGACAAACTGTGTAGTGACAATCGTCGCAAAAGTCGCGGCAAGACCGGTTTCCCATGCAGCAGCTTCACCGCTGTGCCGGCGAAACACGGCAATAAAGACTAGAGTCGAGAGAATACCGCGCACAAGCCCCGTCGCGCCGACATGAACGAGCTTTCTTTTATCGAGCAGCGCCCCCTTTTTACGCGGAGCCTCACGCATGATTCCGGGAGTTGCCGGGTCGTAGGTCAGCATTAAGAGCGGCAGCATCTCGCCGACCAGGTCAACGAGTAATATCTGTACGGGCAGAATGATCGGCGGCAGGCCAAAGGGCAGCAGCGCAAAACCCGCGAGCACGCACAAAAGTTCTGTGAGGTTAGACGACAGCGTCGCCACGACATTATTTTGCAAATTGCGAAAGATCGTGCGCCCCTCGCGCACTGCGGCGACGATTGTGGCGAACGAATTATCGAGCAGAATAAGGCTCGCCGCCTCTTGCGCAACCTTGCTGCCGCCGCGACCCATCGCCACGCCGATATCGGCGCGCTTAAGGCTTAAGGTGTCATTCACACCGTCACCCGTCACGGCTACGACGTCGCCGCGCGCCTGCAGCGCCTCGATAATGCGCAGCTTTTCAGCCGGCGAAACGCGCGAAAACACGACTGCAGGCTCTGCCAGAGCAGCGCTGAGCGCCGTGTCATTCATTGCATGCAGTTCGTCACTGTTGATCACCGGCAGCGGACTTTTTTCGTGCTGCGCCATGCCAATCGCGTTGGCGATCGAACGCGCCGTAGCATGATGATCACCCGTGATCATCATGAGCCTCAAGCCCGCTTCTTTCGCGGCCAAGACCGCCGCTTTGACTTCTTCGCGTGGCGGATCTATCATCGTCACGAAACCTGAAAACACCAGATTCGACTCGGCAGATTCTTCTGTAATCTTTTGCCCCGTTTCGAGATTTCGATACGCCAGCGCGATGACTCTGAGCGCCTGCGCCGAATAGGCGCGTGAAACTGCGAGCAGCTCTTCGCTCATTGCCGCGTCGAGAACCACATCATTACCGTCGACGCGACGGTGCGTGCACAGCGGCAGAAGCGATTCGATTGAACCTTTCACAAAGAGAGTTTCTTTGCCCCGATGTTCGCGCAGAATAGAAACCCGCTTACGCACTGAATCAAACGGAAAGAGCTGAAGCCTCGGGTAATCGGCCGCTACCGCCTCGGGTTTAAAGCCCGCCTTCATGAGCAGCGTGGCGAACGCCGCTTCGGTTGGGTCGCCGAGCGCATAGAACTCTGGGTGAAACTCATCGGGTGGGTTAACAGTGCCCGTTGAGGCGAGAAATCCTGCCAGAAAGAAAATCTTTGCATCGCCGAGCGTGCCATCACGCATGATTCTGCCCGATTCGTCGAAGATCTCACCTTCTGGGTTATAGCCCGTGCCGGTGATACGGTAGTTCTTACCTTCAAAGTATGCGGCGGTGATTGTCATTTCATTACGGGTGATCGTACCGGTTTTGTCTGATGCGATCACCGTAGCAGCGCCGAGCGCTTCAACCGAAGACAGGCGCTTGACCACACCATTCTTGCGCGCGAGCCTTGCGACACCTAACGAGAGCCCCATTGATATCTGCGCGGGTAAACCTTCGGGCACCATCGCCGCCGCGATGCTCACGGCAAATATGAGCGCGGTCTTGAGAGGTTCGTCGCGCAGAAGCTGCACGATAAAGAGCAGCAGCGCGAGAGACAGCGCGAATTTCGTGATCTTACCGCCGAGCGTATTGAGTTCTTTTTGCAGGGGCGACAGCTCACGCGTCATGTTCTGAGACGACACGGCAATTTTTCCGAGTTCTGTATTGTCGCCCGTCGCACAGACGAGCGCCGTACATTCGCCGCGCACCAGCGCGGTGCCGAAATAGAGCATATTGCGCCGGTCGGGCAGCGGCAAAGATGCCACTTCGCCGGCGAAAGACGCACTTTTTTCAGATGATGACGATTCACCGGTAAGAGCCATTTCATTAGCCATAACGCTTACACCGGCAATCAACCGGCAATCGGCGGGCACGCCATCGCCTTCTTGAAGATAAATGACGTCGCCTGCAACCAGCAGCGCAACCGGCACTTCGATGCGAGCGCCATCGCGCACTGCAATCGCGTTTTCGGTCACCAGATTACCTAGACGTGCGGCGATGTTCTCTGATTTCCAGTCTTGAAAGAAGCCCACCAGAGCATTGATTACGACGATCGCGAAGAGCACCGCGCCGTCATTGACCGACCCCAGCACGAACGACAATATAGAAGCGGCAACGAGCAAAAGCACGAGCAGGTTTTTGAACTGCTCAGCGAGCAGCTCGAGCTTTGATCGCCGGGTTTTCGCCGAGATTCGGTTTTCACCCTGTTCTACAACTCGCCTGTGCGCCTCAGAATTTGTGAGACCACGCTCAAGGTCAGAATTGAGATTCTTTGCCCATTCGGCGACGAGCCCCGTGTGATAACCTTTTGCCATGCTTCGTGCCACGTTTATTCACCCCGCTGTTCTGCAAACTACGTGTCTCAGACAGGTGAATGAACCGGGCGGATAAGGCTCAGGTGGCAGATACCTGTATCCTCGCTTCTGCTGAGTTCGCCACCTAGAAACTAAGTTCTGAAATTTAACTCTCAAGTCTTGTCTGTTAGGGTGAAAAGACCACTCATGCGTGCTTTTTTCGCTACAACCACCAGCCAAAACCCGCCGATAATCAAAAGAGTGGCCAAAGCCGAAAAAGACGGATTTTACTTATCTTTGGGGGCGGGTGAAAACCAGCTGCCGCTGATACGCGCTGCGCGCGAGCAGGGCCTCAAGATTATCGGCGTAGACCGTAACCTCGGTGCGGTTGGGCTCAAATACTGCGACCTCAAGATAGAAGAGTCGATTCTAAACTATCGCAAAATCTATTATAAAATTTCGAGTCTGGTTGAACCCAGCCAGATCGCGGGTGGTTACGCGGCAAGTTACGGCGACGCGCTCGCCAGCTTCGCGTTTCTGTGCGAGCGCCTTAGTATCATTGGCCTCAGCCGCACGCTGATGGAAACCGTGCTCGACAAACTGCAGGTGCGCAAGCGCCTCACGGGTCTTGAACATTCGAATTTTGCACAACCGAATTTTCTTGAAATCTCACAGAGCATGCACCGCGAAGAGATCGAACAGCTGGGCTTTCCCCTGATCGCAAAAACACGCCGCGGAGCATCAAAAAAACACGTCTATCGCCTCGAGAGCTGGCTCGAGGTTAAACACTTTCTTTCACGCCGCAATCTCGAAGCTCTTGGCGTAAAAGGACACGAGTTTATTTTCGAACAATTCATCGAAGGCGACGAGATTATCGTCACAGGGTTTGCTCAGAATTTTCACTATCACCTTATCTCTGTGCACGATCGCATCGCGGCCGACAAGCCACCCTTTATCGACCTGCAGCACCGATTTCCCTCTCGCTATGCGCATCTCGCGTCGAGCATTCAGCAGATTCACGAACAGATTTGTATGCGGTTGCAGCTCTCTGATACACCAATCGTCAGCGAATGGAAAGTCGTCGCCGATCGCATTTATCTTGTCGAGCTCAGTGCACAGATTCCGGGTGAACACGTTGCCGACTTCGTGATACCGAAGGGGCTACGCTACGATTATTTTGCCAATCTTGTGAGGCTCACGCTCGGCGAGAAGATCGAACCTGTTTCAGACAAGCATGTGCATCCGGTGCGCGTGAAGTACTGGGCAGAAAACCCAGGTTACGGCGAATGGCAAGAAGAGACGAGCAAAGCCGCGTTTGCGCGTGTCATCAACGCCAACCCTCCCAAAATTATCTCTTCGAATCTAGACAGATACGGCGTAGCCGGATTTCTCGATTAATCTGCGGGTTTGTCTAAGGTTCAAGCCAGGTTCTTTTGTATGAGCCGTCGCTCTGAAGATCATAGTGCAGCCGCTGGTGCAGGCGATTCGGCTGCCCCTGCCAGAATTCAACCCGCTCAAATGCAACTATATATCCACCCCAATGCGGCGGGCGCGGTACGGGTAAACCCGCATATTCAGCCAGCGCCTTTTCAAACCGGGTCTTGAGTTCGTGGTAGTGCGCGAGTGGCGCGCTCTGGTTCGAGACAGCCGAAGCAACGCGCGACGCGTGCGGGCGGCTCGCGAAATATTCATCGGCTTCAGCCGCCGTTGTGCGGGTCACTGCACCCTCAAAACGAATCTGGCGGTGCTGTTTGGGCCAGAAAAACACCCCGGCAGCTACGGGTTGTTTGTCGAGCTGTAATCCCTTAAGGCTGTGCCCGTTCGTGTAGAAAGTCACCCCTGCTGAAGTGATCTCTTTCGCCAGCACAACGCGCACCGAAAGTCTGCCGTCGGCGCCGGTCGTGGCCAAAGAAAAGGCCGTCGCCTCTGCCTCGACTTTGAGCGCGTGCTCAAGCCAGAGTTCGGCACCCACATGCGGGTCTGCAGGCAAAGACTCGATGCTCTCGCCATCGTACTCGCTGCGAATCGAAGACAGTTTCATGAGCGCTTGTTCAGTTTTGCTATACAGGCCGTCCGCAGAAAAAAGAAATGGAATATGGCAAACAATGCCGCGAACCAACCCATAGGCAAACGCGATCAGACAAAAATTCTGAACCGGCAACAGATCTTAGAAGCGGCAAAGAACCTGTTTGCTGACAAAGGCTTCGAAGCCACCAACGTACGCGATATCATTCATGAAAGCAGCCTGTCACCTGGCACTTTCTACAACTATTTTCAGAGCAAAGAAGAGATTTTCGAAGTTCTGACCGACGAAATTATCAGCGAAGTGCGCGACCAGATTCAGCTCAGCTACAAGAACGTAAAGATGGATCGCCGTGAGATCATGAAATCACTCGAACAGTTCTTTCAGATTTTTTTGGGCAACCCCAGGCTGATGAAGTTTCTGTCGCGCAACCAGTCATATCTGCGTGAGTTGCGCAGCAAAGGGCGTTTTGACGACATGCTGCACGACCTTGAGAAAGCGCTCGATGATGGCGTTAAAAACGGCATGCTGCCCGCGCTGCCGGTGAAGATTGTTGCGATCGCCGTTTTCGGCGCAGTCTTCGAGATCATCGCGACCATGGTTATCACGCCTGGTTTTGACGTGCAGAAGGCTATCGAGACACTCTCGCAGCTGCTGTTCGTACAAGCAGGAAAATAGCCGCAAGCTTCTCGTTTTAATTAGACGCTTGCGGAAACAAAAGGCCCCGCGCCACAAAGAATCGCACTCTCGCAATCTGTCTGCGGTATTCTGCCTGCGCGGCCGCGGTTCGCGCGAGCTGAACATCTTCGCTCGCCTGCAGCACATCGAGAATGGTCGCGATGCCGAGACGCATATCTGAAAGTTGTGCCCGATAATTTTTTTCTGCGGCAACGGCAGATTCACTGTAGGCCTCAAATTCTGCCTGCGCTTTGGTGAGTGACTCGCGGGCATCATCAACTTCTACGCGCGCCTTGCGTTCAGCCTGCCTGAGTTCTAGCTCGGCCTGGCGCAGACGCGAGGCAGCCATATTTGCATTTTCAACCGTCTGGCCGCCCTGAAACAGAGGCAACTCGGCAACGACACCGCCGAAATATGAAGTTTGCTGGTTCGCTTCGAGTGCGGGCCGGTACGAGCCATCGAGATAGATGTTGGGTAAATGCCCGCCGTTTGCCGCATCAACCTCATTCTTGCGAATATCGACCACGGTCTTGCCGAGCGCGATGTCTGCCCTGAGGCTGAGATCCACATCGTGTTTGCTTTCGTCGGCCGCATATTTTTCTGTGGCAGAATCGACACCAAATTCATTGCTGAGGCCCGTCAAAAAGCCGAGATACCGGCGCAGCTGCGCGAGTTTCTCTTGCTGCGCCAGAAGATCGGCCTGTTTCTGTTTCAGCCGCGCTTCAGCTTTTAGCGCGTCACCGCGCTTGTTGCGGCCAATGGCGACGCGCCTGCGGATTTCAGAAAGTGACGATTCGGTCACGCGAACGGCGTCTGTTGCCTGCACCACCAGACTTTCGCTCAACTGCAGTTGCAGCGCCGCGTCTGCAATGTTGAGCAGGTGCGCCGAGAGTTCGGCGCGCAGCCCCTGCTCTTCGGCGACGCGCTCGAGGCGCGCGCCCACAACCCCGGTATATTCGGTTAGGCCAGTCATGATATTCTGCCGCGCCGTGAAGCGCACACCAGGCACAACAA
>JAKQXK010000609.1 GCA_029561505.1 Spirochaetota bacterium
GCAGCGATGGCACGATGCGCCACGGTTCGCTGTCGGGCCCTTCGGTTGCAGCGAGAATGCGCAGGTTCTTGACACCGATCTTCTTGAGGCGGTCAAGCTCACGCCGCAGGCGCGCGGGGTCGCTCATGCCGAGGTTCATGCCATACCAGAAGTTGGCGCCCATGAACGTGTATTTCTTACCGTTGCGGGTGAGATCCATGCCGCTCGTTTTGACAAACCCAGGGTCAGCGTTAACCATAGGGGTGAGCAAGAGAAAAAATGCGAGCAGAACCCGCGAGCTTGTTCGTATGACGGTTGTCACAGAGAATTGGGCCATCTTACTGCACTGATAATTTGACGATCATCTAAGTTCTGTGCAATGTAAACAAAATTCCAGATTTCAGTCTGTATTCGGCGTTTTATGCCAGGCAGCGAGGGCTGCGCGGTTCTTGTCTTCAAAGACTGAGAGAGGCACAAGCAGTCTGAATTCTTCGAGAAATTCGAGAGCGTCATCGACTGTTAGCTGTCTCGATCTTTCAACGTATTCAGGTGATAGATCTTGTGTGACTTTCAATGTCGCTTTCCCTTTAGTAATTTCAATCGCCGCGTCGACTCTTTGATCAGGTGCTGTGTTCGAGAAAAAATTCAATGCCCTGAGATAGCACGGTGTTCCACGCTGTCTGCTGCTCTGCACTAAACTCTGGGTCGTTCTTCGCCAGCACCTGCAAGAGCGCGACTCTCCACAGGTCGTACATTTCGCGGGTCAGGCGAAAGCGCTTGTGAATAACGGCAATCTGTAACAGGCGTTCACGCGCCACTACGTTGCCTTCGGCAAATAAGATCATGAGCTCGATACCCTGGCGAATCAGCTCTTTTTGTTTGCGAAAATCAGTATTGGCAAACATTTCGGGAATCGTCGGTGAACTCTTGAAGAACGCGTCATAGAACTCATGAAAAAAGTCATGGTTCTCGAGCAACGCCCGCATCAGGCTGAATTTGGTACTTGAAACTTCTTCTGTAAAGGACATCAGGCCTTTTGATAAAATTGCCTGTTACGTCAATAAAAGATATAAAGATCGTAATATGTATAAATAGATGTGATTCAAGAACCGAATCGCGGCGTCTGCAACCGTTGCGGTAGTCGATGCAATACGCGTGTTCCCAGAGATCGCAGACGGGAATTAGTTCTTCATCGGTCGTGAGAGGGCACCGAAAGGGTAAGGCAAAGCTTCAAGATTGAATATTCGAAATCAACCCAGCCCGACGGCGAGACCCATGGTGATACCAAAAAGAACGTGAGCGAAAACATAACTCAATGCCGCAGGGAAAGGTAATGTCTGGTATTCTGGCAACGGGTGTTTTTTAGCCACAATATTTGCTGTGGCGAGCGTCACGACAATGCCGTGCGCGAAACCGATGAAAGCGCCAACGAACGCGAGCATGAAAACATGGTAACCCGGAAACATGTTTATGAGAAATCCTTCGGCAGAGGCGAAAACGAGCGCGCCGGCGAAAAAGACAGAAAACCCGCAACCACCTGAGTGCCTGGCTTATCGAAAAAAAGGCTGCCGAGCGTGTGAACCGGATTCGCCGTCGTGACCTTGAAGGTTCTGAGCGCGTACATAGCGACGAGAAATACAACTCCACCTGCCAGGCCGCCCCACGCAATCGCGTATAATTTTTCCATCGCTCTTGAGATACACAGAAATATGTTCGAATGCCATCTACCTTGGGCATGAGTTTAGTGCATTGTGGGGTAGATTTCACGGGCAAAAACTGATCGTCAGGTGTTTACTCCACCCAAACCTTAGCTGCACCCGCTCGGTTATGGTCTTCTCTGCGGTTTATTTGCTTCGCGAGACTGAGAACTCTTGAAAAGCCAGAGCGATTACCACAACCTTTTCTGCGACAAAATACGCTGCACCCCACACGGTGAGAGAACCCCAGAAAATTTTTATCAGCACCACTGAAACTACGCAATATGCAAGATTTAGGGTCGCGATACCACGCAAGAAATTCTGCCAGCGCCGGGGTTTGAG
>JAKQXK010000626.1 GCA_029561505.1 Spirochaetota bacterium
AAGACGAGGCAATCGAAATGCAGCTGTTGCATATCTTCGGTCAGATACCTGATCTTCACCTCGTTCGGGCTGGTGAAAAATGGCAAAAGATATACCAACTCGGCCACTGGCGCTATAAAGAGGGCAATCCGGCTAAGCAACCCGAGCGGGCGTTCACGCGTCAGGTCTGCCATGAGTAAAAAAACCAGCGGGCCAAGCAGCGCCATCAGCGGAAAACCCAGTCTCGCAAATGCCGGATACCGGAAGATCAACTGGCTTGAGTACAGGTAGCCGACGAGCACCGTAGCTGCGTAGACCAGAAGCAGCGCGATGAGGTGTACGACACCCGGCTCTTTGCGGCGGCGTAGCATCAATACGGCGATGGTCAGAAACTGGCCGACGGCAAAGAGAAAGAGAATATCCACAAAAAAAGGTCTAAGCCAATCGGGAAGGTCGATTGTACTCCATTTTTTGGCTAAATATAGGCCAATGAAAACTTTGGAGGAAACTATGAAAAATCTCATTTGCTGTTTGCTGTTTACAACAGGCCTCGTTTACGCTGCGGAGCCGGCTTCTGCTGAAGTGAAGCCACCCCGCGAAGGCTGGATTCTGCTCTTTGGCCTCAACCAGCCAATTGTACTGCACGGGGGCAATGTCGAAATCAACTACCTGACGCGTAACTGGGTGTTTGAGTATTCGCACGGTTTTCTGCTGAATTTGTCGCCTAACCGAACCTTCACGATGACTCAGGCTGAACGCGATCAGAATCTCGATATCTCTTTGCCGTTCTCGACCGGTGGGGGTATCGGCTATCGCTTCACAGATAACTTCAACCTTCGAGCTGAGGTCAAGGCGCACCGCTACGAGGTGAACCGGGGCAGTGTATCGTTTGCGTATACAACCTGGAGCGTCGGGCTGGGAGCTTATTACTACTGGTACCCGTTCGGAAAGGAGCACTTTGTGGTCACACCATCGCTGCGCTTTTGGCCCAATGTCGCGTCGACTCTCGACAACGGCGAATACCGCTTTGCTGACGGCCAGGCGCATCGGGCGCACGATTTTTCCCTGTTCGCAAACGTTTCGGTCGGTTATCGATTCTAGAACGCTCAGGTTCCGCGCAGGTTAGGCCCGCCCCGCAAAAAGCCGCATGTAGCGCGCGAGATCGCGCGCGTTTTGGTCAGGGCTTGCTTCAAGACGCTCGATCACGCGGTGAATGCGTTCGGGTGAATGGTTCTGCGACAATTTCGCCTTAGCTTCAACGCGGGTGATTTCGAGACGAAAGGCGCGAATGCCCTTCTGCATTTTCTCGCTGTAGTCAGCAGGCAAAGCTGCAAAGTTGTAGGTCGCCGCATTCTGTTCGTATTTGCTGACAAGCGAGGCGAGCTGCACGCCTACATCTTCGCCGCGCTCTTCATGCAGCGTACCGCTGATATGCACGGCGAGGTAGTTCCACGTGGGCACAGCCGGCCCTGAATCGTACCAGGAGGGTGAAACGTATGCGTGCGGCCCTGCAAATATTGCGAGGGCCTGCTGGCCGTCGCTGAAGAAATTGTTCGCCCGCGCGACATGGCCGACGATGCCTCGCTTTTCCCAAATCAGGGGAATATGCGCCGCTTCGAAGCCGTTTTTCTTCTGTGTCACCAGCGTGGCAAAGCTATGCTCAGCGACGATCTCGCGAATCAAGGCCTCGTCGTTCAGCGCAAAGGCCTGCGGGGTGTACATGGGCGCAGCTTCTATGCCAGATTAGGTTGTCACGCGGATACGTATGCCCGGGCTGCGCAACCCGATTGGCGAAAAGCAGGCCGTTGCGGCCGCCGGCGCGTTGTCTTGTAAGGCTGGTTCTTAGATGGCATATACAGGCATGGGTATATGACTTTTAGTGGTCGTCAGCACCCTTTCGGTGCACCTTGCTCACATGAGCTACGCAATTAGTAAAACGATCAGTGCCGACATGGCAACTGCCGAGGCGCGCGTGCGCGACGAGCTGCAAAAAGAAGGCTTCGGTGTACTCACCGAAATCGACATGCAGGCAACTCTCAAGAAAAAGCTCGATGCCGATATTCGACCGTACAAGATTCTTGGCGCTTGTAATCCACCGTTTGCCCTGAAATCACTGCAGGCTGAAGACTACATAGGCCTCATGTTGCCATGCAACGTGCTGCTGCAGCAGCGCGACAACGGCGTCGAAGTTTCAGCGGTTGACCCAGTGGCTTCGATGATGGCGGTGAAGAACGCCGCGCTTGAAGCGACAGCTGGTGAGGTGCGCGATAAGTTGAAGCGCGTGATTGTGGCGCTCTAGCCGCCAGAGATTCACGAACCCAAAATCGGGGTAAGCTCCGCACCAATCTCTGCTCGACTGGCTGCCGAGCGTAGCCAGAAAAGTCGCATGTACAACCCCGTCAAAGACGGAGTGAAAAAATCGGTGCAGGCTGTGCAGTATGCAGAGGTCGCACCGCCCGCTGACCTGGTCGGTCTCGTGCACTCGTTTTGGGAACTCAGAACCGAAGCA
>JAKQXK010000628.1 GCA_029561505.1 Spirochaetota bacterium
TTCTTGGGTCGCGCCTCTGGCTGCAAATAGTTTGCCGCCTTGTGCGTATAGACGAGTTTTCCACCTTCATTTCCGGTCAGGTAAGCCGCACCGAGAGTCGCGAGGCTCAGCAAGGTCACGAGCAAGATGCCGGCACCCTTGAGTCGGCCGCGTACGATGAGAGTTAGCGAGGCGATCGCCGTCATCGTATAGATCAGCGCAGCAAAAATTTTTGAATAGTCTTCGTGCCGTTCGATAGCTTCTTTGGGGATAAACTTTTCAACGGCGTGTTCACCGGCTTCGCCCGTAGAATGCGACAGCAGCGCGCCGGCTGATGCCACAAAAAGCGCCAACACGACCGCAAACCAGAAACGTGACACGAGCGCACTTTCTTCATGCCGGCCGAAATGCAGCCAAACCGCAACGAGACACAACAGGGGCAGCAGCAAGGCGATTCCCAGTGGTACGTGCACAACCGCGGGGTGTAACATATCGAGGTTCATGGCATCAGCTCTGAGAATGCGGTAATGCTGCATAGCGAGTTAAAATATGCCCGATAAAGACAAGCTCATTGCCTCGGGCTTGCTCCGCAGAGCCAAAAATCACTCCACAAATGACTTCCCATAAGGTATCTTATGTCTCATCATGGAGCAGGGCAAAAGCCGCTTGCGTGCCGATTATAGGTCTTAACAGATCTGTGTCACTTCACACAAACATCTTTGCTGGGTAAAACGCTGCCTCGTTCAACGAGAGTCACCCGCATACGATCAACCTCATCGCCCGTAAAGAAATGCCGGTGGTGATCGGGATAATCCACACCTGGCCTTGTCTCAAGGTGTTTCAGCGGACACCAGCCAGCTTCGATTTGGCTCAGGGCATACGCCAGGCGAATCATGAAGTGTTTCTCAAAGCGCACGACGCGCATGAACCACGTGGTCGCGTCTGCATAAGCCGGCAATTGCCCGAGTTGCCTCTTGGCCGATTCTGCAGGCTGGCTGTTCAGGCCCAAAGGCGCAGCCACCAGCATCTCGTAGATAATGTGCAGAGTCGCCCACTGCGCGACAACCAGCGCAGGCAGGTATATGAGCAATACGGGCAGCGAAATGAGCTTTTGGGTCAGGGAAATTCGCGGTGCTGCAGCGGCTAATTCGTCGAGCCAGACATTCAGAAAATGTACGCTGCCATTCGCATAACCGCAGAATGCGCAGTTGACCTTATCCATGAACGTCAGACCCGCTATTCTGTAGCGATCGATAATCACATAATCGGCGATGCTGCGTCGGCGCAGTGCATAAAGTGGTATGAAGACATGTTGAATTAAAAGCATGAGGCCCGTAATGTGCACCATAACAAAAAAGGGTAAACTCAGATACATGCAGGTACCACCGAAAGCGACGCGAATAAACCCGAGCCGTTTGACGTGGCTGCCGAAAATATTCCAGATAATGGGGATTTCATATTGTCTGCCGAGAACGTTCAGCGGCACCACGAGCTCGGCAGCTGTGCTGTTGGTTTCATCGCCAGAATATGACCGATCGTTCATAACGATCGCATATGACCATTCGTTCATATTGTCAACCGGAATTCTGAGCGCTTAACTGACGGGCTTAACCACCTACCGCATGGCCTGCGTTGGCGCTTTACTTGCCGCTGCGCCCTCAGCTCAGATAATACACCATGAGAAAAACTCTGCTGGCAATCTGCGCTCTTGCCCTGTGCCTCGGCGCCGATTCAGGTTCGCTGCGCTTTCCGCCGGTGAACCGCAATGGCTCGAATGCTGTCGATGCTGCGTCGGCCTGGCGTGTCGCCGAGCGCGTAAAGCCGCAGATCGACGGCCAGAGTATCTATAGTTTTAAGTATTTGCCCGATGGTCAGTCAGTCATTATCGGCACGACGGATTTTTTTCTCTTCAGGGTGCGCCTCTCTGATGGTGCGCAGCTCTGGAAAACCCCGGCGAAAATGATGTTTCAGAAAGAATTTGATGGCCCTTCGGTTTATGATGTTGCGCCAGACGGCCGCCATTTTCTGAGCTTCGGGCAAACAGAGCCCACCGTGCAGGCTTCAGAGCGGTTTCTGGTCATTCGCTCGTGCAGCGATGGCTCGGTGGTCAGGGCATTTGCGCCTGAAAAGTCAACTTTTTACAGCGTACGCGCCGATAAAGACCATCGTTATCCGGGGGCTGCCGCCGCCAAAGAACAGCTCGAATCGCGCGGCGCTTATTGGCTCATGTCAATCGACAGCGCGCGCTTCGTCGACGGCGGCCGACGCATCGTCGCCTCATACAAGAACAATATGGAAGGCCCGAACCTCTACGATCGTCGACTCATCATCTACGAAGCAACGGGCAAAAAGGCGGCCGACGTGCAGGTCATTGCCGACAAACAAACCGCCAACTGGGATCAACCCGCCGGTTTTGAAATCGGACACATGCAATTGCCCTACGCCTACAACGCGCGCAAAAAGAGCCTCGTCGTTGCCACGGCGCATGGTCGTGTGCACGAGCTCGACGCAGCCGCGATGGCGCAGAACCAGCGTACCGCGCTGGCTGAAGCCAAAAATGCCGGTACAGTCATCTTTACAGCGCTCAGTACCTCAGACGATATGCAGACCAAAGACCGGCAAACAAGCCGCGGCCTGGCACTCTCACCCGACGGCAAAACCGGGTTCGTCTCGGCGGGCTTTGAAGGCGGTTATATTCAGCTCTATGCGTTCGATGCCGCAACGAGGCGCGAAGTGTTTCACAGCACGCTCTTTGATGCCGGCACTCTCATTGCGCCATCAGGCGACACGCTCGTCGTCGGTGGCATGTTTTCAGGCGCGAAATTTCTGATCGTCGACACCAGAGCCGGCAAGCTGGTCTTTGTCTCTGAAGACCAATCAGAAGAATACGTGCACCCTTCAATTTTCGACGTGAACCCCGCCAACCGCGAAGTCGCAGGCCTTGGATCAAACGGCTCGCTGTTGCTGATCAGACCACGCACGGGGTTAATGCGCTGGTGATCACGCCTACCCCAAAATTGCGGGTTAGCGCGGTTTTCGCGTTTCGTACCTTTTCGCTGCTGCTGTTCTGGCATTTTTGCTGGCGGGCCATATTTCTCGGCGTCATGCGCCAAAGCGGCTTTGCAAGCGACGCGTGGGTATTCTTCAGAAACGGCCTGACGACCGACCTGGTTTTTATCACCACGGTAACGGGGCTGCTCACAGTTTTACACTATGCGTCCGAACGTTTTGCAAGGCTCGCCGCGAACCTGTCGCTCGGCGCCATCGTTTTTGGATTTATCTTCGTCACGGGTTATTTTCAGATTTTTGAGAAACCCGCCGAGTTCGCCGCAGTCGGCGCGGGCCTCGGCACAATCGCCGCCGAAGTCTTTCACTCGGCGATCAAAGAAATTTCACCCGAGATTGCCGCGTTCGCTATAGGTCTTCTGCTGTCGCTGTCGCTCATTATCTTGCGCCGCTACAACCACCGCCAGGCGCTGCGCCTGGGCGGTGCGGCGCTCATTGCTCCGGTCGTCGCGATCGCGATCTCGTATAATTTTATGATATTTCCCGCTGCTCCGACGCGTGAACCTGCGCGCTGGCAGGGCAGCGAACACACGAACCCTTTTATTTATGCGTTGCTGCGTTCTTATTCACGAAAGACGGCAGCACCACCGCAAGAAACCGTAGCAGCCGCCGGCGAACTCTGGCGCTCGCGTTCTGTAATCGACAACGCCGAAATACCGGCAACGCAGGTAAAACGTAAACGTTATAACGTCATCTTCTACATCATGGAATCAACTTCATCACGTTATACCTCGATGGTCGTCAAGGGTAAACAGGTGATGCCGGTTTTTCAGAACCTTAGAAAACAGGCTTTCGTCACGC
>JAKQXK010000631.1 GCA_029561505.1 Spirochaetota bacterium
AGCGTCTCGCGCGGCTACGCAAGTTTAGACTATGAGTTCGCCGAGTACCGCAGAAGCACGCTCGTGAAGCTCGACATTCTCGTGCACGGCAACCGCGTCGATGCGCTGTCTATGATAGTGCACAAATCTGCCGCCGAGACGCGCGGACGTCAGGTGATCGAGCAGCTCAAAGAACACATTTCAAAGCACCAGTTTGTGATTGCGATTCAGGCAGCGGTCGGCGGCAAGGTGATTGCCCGCGAAACGATCAGCGCGCTCAGAAAAAACGTGACGGCCAAGTGTTACGGTGGGGATATCTCACGCAAGCGCAAGCTGCTCGACAAACAGAAAGAGGGCAAAAAACGCATGAAAATGATCGGCTCGGTAGAGATACCGCAAGAAGCCTTTCTTTCTGTTCTCAAAACCGGGGACTAAATCTTGCTGCGACTGCGGCATGAAACGCCTGTTGGCACCATAGAAACCCGGTTCTACGGCGCCGAACGTCCCGGTTTCGGGGCAAATACGAATCAGACCTATGCAGAAATTCTGCAGACGCTTGAGCCCGTTTCGGCTATGCGCTATCTTGAACAGGTGCACGGCGATAGAATTCAAACGTTGACAATGGCCGAACCCGGCATTGAACTTGTAGGCGAAGGTGACGCCATGATCACCGGCGACCGGGGCACTGCGCTCGTCATTCGCACGGCGGATTGCATTCCCATACTGATCTTCTGCCCTGAATCGGGCACGATCGCTGCCGTTCATGCGGGCTGGCGGGGGCTTGCCGCGAAAATTGTCACGCAGACAATCAGCGCGCTCTGCAATGACCGCTCTGCACGCAAAGCAGGCTTGCATTTCATGGTCGGGCCGTTCATCGCGCGCGATTCGTACGAGGTCGGCGACGAGGTCGCCTCACAGTTTTTACCCGGGGCAAGCCATGTTCGCCCCAACGCCAAATATTCGCTTGATCTTGAAAAAATTCTGCGCGCAGAGTTTGCCGCGAATGCCATAAACGAAGATCAGGTCGAATGGCACCACACCGACACGTTTGTCTCACCTGGTTGGTACTCTGCCCGGCGCGGCGACAGTCTCAGAAACTTTTCTCTGATCGCCAGGTTTTGAAAAAACTGTGAGCGGGTCAAATATTCAGATACCTGTCAGTCTTCAGTAAGCAGTTTGAAACCCACAGCGAACAAAACCGTACTGTAATTACCCGAGAGATCGTCTGCGCCCGGGGCGACGGCAAAACCCACGAAGTGCCGCTTAAAACCGATTTCGGTGAAAATCGTGCGCATATCATTAAAGTGCATGCGAATCACCAGCCCCAGGCTTGTACTCAGTGAATCAGTCACGGCTGGCTTTTCACCAGAATAACGCCTGACCGAATAGTGCGTCAACAGATCGTATCCGATGCCCCCGGCGGCGAGCAGCGAAAAAACCGACCAGCGCAAAAATTCATACCGCAATTCAGGTGCAAAATAGAGAGAGTTTACCTTTCGCGTCGTCTGCAGCGAATTTGAATTGGGGTTCAGATATGCATAGGGTTCTGGCGATTCGCCGAAGCGAAAGTCAAACTGCATGCCCAGCTGAAAGCGAAGAAGCGACAGCGAAAAAAGAAAACCGAGGCTGGGCTGGTTGCCCAGCTTTGCCAGTTGCTGAGAGGGCAACCAGCTGCCACCCGTGACGGCGAGTACGATTGCGAGGCCATCGGCCTTGGCCAATCTGTCTTCACGGGCAAACTCGCGCAGCCGGCCACCCGAGCCAGATTCGAGCAGAGAAATATACGCGTAATAGCCGTCAACGAACCACGAGCGTATAAGTTTGCCGTCTTCAGTTTGTGCGTTTGCAGCATTTGCCGTCGCCCGCAACAGGCGCGAAAATTCACTCGTTGGTTTTTTCGTGCGGCGAGTCAAATCGATGCGCCTCTTCAGCGCGCGGTCTACAGGCAAATCGGCCGAACCGTCGGGCTCGAGCGCCCGACGGTAGAGGGTCAGCGATTCACTCGTTTCGCACCGCGAAGTCCACTCGCGAACAATCTGCCATTCTTCGTAAGCAGAGTTCAGAATCAGCGTGGCCGCACGCTCAGCCACTTCTTCGCACTGCGGGTCGTGCGTGTCGCCGCGAAAAAGCTGCTGGCGAATCTCTGCGGCAGAGTCGGCCCGGATACCTGAAGCAACCACGAACAAGAACAATAGTATTGCGCCCGGTCGAAAAGCCTTCTGCCCCAATTTTTTGTACACCGTGCAAGCCGCGGGGGCCGAAAGGTTCTGTCAACGGTTACGCGCCACCCTGAATCTGGTTGATTTTTTGCGGGCCTCACGCGTGATGCCTCACGGGTCACCGTCACGCACCGGCAGGGGAATCGGGCGCGCGAGAATAATCCCCAATACAAAGAGGTAATCATGAAGAAGATGTTGTTAATGGCCGGGGCAATTTCGCTCGCAGGCGCTGCTGTTTTTGCCGAGGCGATGCGCACACATACCGACCGCAAGGCGCATTTTACGATTCAACACCCGGGCAGCTGGAAAAAGACAGTCAATCAGGGCGGTACCAACGTCACCCTTGCAACCAAAGATAACCTGGCGATGGTGCAGGTGATTCGCGCCGATGTAGAGGCGGGTACAACGACTGATGCGTTTCTGAAAGAAGTTGAAAAACAGATTGGCGAGACGCACGTTAACCAGCTGCCAGAAGATAAGCGCCACGCACCGGCCGAAGACCTGGCAAACATGAATGCCGACGAAGGTTCTGCGGGTTATTACGACCTCGACCACGAAGGCCAGAAAATACACCAGTTTATCATGGTTCTGCGCAAAGCTGAGGTCGTCTA
>JAKQXK010000639.1 GCA_029561505.1 Spirochaetota bacterium
CCGGTGTGCTGATGCTCGAGGGTAAGGCGTACGAACAGTTTATTCAGGCATTCGTCTCGCCCGAAGACAAGCGCCGTTTTGAGCAGGCCTACGCGAAGCAGGGCGGGGTGAACTATGAAGTCTGGGGCAGCGAAAAGGGTAAACGCCTGCTCAATGTGCTGAAACAGATTTCAGTGAAAGACATCGTCATTAAAGACAACAAGGTTTGTTACCGCACCGACGCGGCGCCTTCAGGCTCTTTCTCATTTGCTTACTCAAAGGGCACCTGGTACATCGAGAACCAGGCAAAGTGTCCGGCTGAAAAGGCCGCTGCTACACCTGACGAGCAGATTAGAGATAAACCCGTAAAACCTTAACCTGCGCACTGTTCGCGCAGTTTGGCTTTTTCGATAACTACGCGCGCGCGGCAGGTCGAGTCGTTGCATTCGACCAGGCGCTTCTTCTGGTTTTCTACCCGAAACCTCGATACCCCATCTTCAGAGCTGAGAGGAGCACAATACTTTGCCCAGTGGCTCAGCGCGTCCATGATCGCGGCTTCTTTCGCCATTGCCTGCCGCTGCACGTGTGGCATGTCGTTTTTCGCATGCCCTTCGCCCACCAGATGCAGTTGGTTTGCCCCGCGAAAGCCCTCTCGCCACGCAGAGGTAGCGCAAAAGGGCAAGAACAGACTGCCGATAACAAGACCGGCGCTGAGTGATAGGCGTTTCATGTTCATTAGACGTCTGCCTTGACCAAACGGTCAATTTTTAATGCGTCTGCGATAAAACGCTCGAAATCGCTGAGGTAGAGCTGGTTGGTCGCATCAGATTTCGCCTCGGGCGGGTTGGGATGCACCTCTGAGAATATGCCATCTAAACCCACCGCAACGGCTGCCCGCATCAGCGGAAAAGCCATGCGCCGGTCACCACCTGAAGTTTTGCCCCCACCGGGCAGCTGCGTCGAGTGGGTCGCATCAAAGACGACATGCAGCCCGGCGCTGCGCATAATCTCAAAAGACCGCATATCGACGACGAGGTTATTGTAGCCAAACGTGTAGCCACGTTCGCAGAGGGTTACCTTGTCAGAACCCGATTTGCGAAATTTATCTGCGATCTGCAGAGCATCTTCGGGTGCAACAAATTGACCCTTCTTGATATTCGTCCATTTACCGGTTCTCGCTGCCGCAACGACCAGATCGGTCTGCCGGCATAAGAAGGCAGGTATCTGCAGCATGTCGACGTATTCTGCCGCAATCTCCGCTTCTTCGGGACTATGAATGTCGGTGAGGGTCGAGAGGCCGTGCACGGCGGCCGCGTCTTTGAGCATTTGTAATCCTTCTCTGATACCGGGGCCGCGAAACGAATCAATGGATGATCTGTTCGCTTTGTCAAAAGAAGACTTAAATAAGATCGTGACCTTATATGCGTCTGCGATTCGCCGCACTTCTTTCGCCACTGTCTGCAGCAGTTCTTCGCTTTCAATCACGCACGGCCCGGCGATAAAAAACGGAGGGTTATTACCCCCGATGCGCGAACCCGCGAGAAAATCGCGCTCCGCATTTCTTGTTGCCATCATTTTATAGCTCCTATTCGCGCGAGAATGCCATGCGCACAGTGCAACCTGCATGCAGTTCAAACTTTTCGCCGAGGCGTTTTCCCGAGTCTTTACTCTGCGGAAACCCCGCGCGAAACCGGGCCTGAGCCTTCGCTTCTGCTGCCCGGCAGCTTTCGGCGAATTGTTGCGCTGCCGGGGCAGTCAATTTCGCTGACGCCTGGGTCTCTACCAGCTGAACGTGCTTGCCGTCAAGCGCCGCCCCGTCACGCCAGAAATCTGCATCGGCGACAACGTAGTCCCGACTTGCGCAGCTCGCGCCCGACAGAATCACCACCAAACCCGGGATAAAAAAACGAATCACGCTGCCGTTTCTGTGTGGCGCATGAACCAGTTTTCGAGTTCACCCGCCGGAATCGTGCTGGTCTCAGCCTCGGCCAGAATTTTGCCCGCGTGAATCAGAAAAATTCTGTCCGCAAACTCATGTACTTCTTTCAAGATATGGCTCGAGACGAGAACCGCGTGGTCTTGCTTGAATTCGCCCAGCAGCACCTTGATATCGCGAATCTGGCGCGGGTCGAGATCGGCGATCGGTTCATCGAGCGGCAACACTTTTGGTTCGTGAATGATTGCCTGTGCAAG
>JAKQXK010000645.1 GCA_029561505.1 Spirochaetota bacterium
TTACCACCTAAGTAACCGATTTGCTCATTTGCAGCAAAGCTGCAAATGAGCAAATCAGAATAGATTTTGCTGCCGTGGTTTTGGCGGCGTATGTGTTTTGTCGTTGCCGATTTCTTCGAGCATCTCGGCTTCAAACTCGCCGTCTTCGATGGGCCGCAGCAGCGTGAGAATTTTTTCAGAGTCTTGAAGTTGCGGGTTTAACCATTCGGGAACTATATCCTCATCTAAAAAAACGGGCTGTCTGCCGGCGTTGCCACCATGGTTGTGAATTTCGGTCATCAGTTTGTTGCCGGGTTCGGTGAGAATGGAAACTTCGGCGACCTCTTCGCCCGATGCCAGCTTGCGCTTCACGTAGAGACCCGCAAAGTACATGTAGTCGTGGTCCGTGCGTTTGATCATCCAGGGCACATTACGGTGCGCATCTTCGCGCCGCTGCCATTCGTAGAAATGGCTTGCGGCGATTACGCAGCGGCGCTCGCGAAACGCCTTGCCCCACATGCGGTTCTGCGCCGCACCTTCTTTGCGTGTGTTGATGATGGGTTTGCCGTTCGTCCATTCGGGTTGCCAGCCCCATTTCATGCCGGTGGTTTCGTGTTTGCCGGTTGCGGGGTTTACCGTGAAAACATCGATGATCTGCGTCGGGCGAATGTCAAAACGCGACTGCCCCAAAAAAACCTTCTTCAGCTGCTCGATATCGTCGAGCGCGCCTTTGCCCGTCCACATGCGATAATAGGCGATGCTGCCATCGACGGTGGCATATTTGATGAGCACCAGACGGCCGCACATGGCCGCTTTTCATACCCGTCCACACCGGCGCAAGTGGTTTGAAATTTGTCCCCACCCGGCTTTTTGCCCTGCAACCAACTTTTGACAAAAAACTGCGAAAACGTCAGCAGTTAAAACCATTGACGCAATGTTTTGATGTCGAAGCGCCCACCATGCGCTACGCACTCATACCATTTGGGTTTGTTTTTTACCTGTGGTACCTTGTTCTTTTTATCCCCATAACAATCTTTTTCGCCGTTACCGTCATGCTGCTCGCACCCGTCTGGCCCAAGAAATACAGCCGGGCGATGCGCATTTTTCCCAAAGCCTGGGGGTGGATAGGTATTCGCATTGTCTTTTGCCCGGTATACGTTTACGGAAAAGCGAAGATAGACGACCAGCCGGGCATTATCATCAGCAACCATCAATCCCTCTTTGACATTCTCGCGGGTCTCGGCTTTTACCCCGTTGATTTTCTGTTTCTTGCGAAAAAAGAAGTGTTTCAGATTCCGCTCGTCGGCACAGCGATGCGCAAGCTCGGTTATATTTCAGTCAACCGCTCGAATGCGCGCCAGGCTTCGCGTTCGCTCGATGAGGTTGAAGCGCGCGTGCGTGAAAACAATCGCGTGCTCATATACCCCGAAGGCACCCGCAGCAAAGATGCGCGCAAGCTTTTGCCGTTCAAGGCTGGTGCTTTTCAGGTCGCTGAAAAGGGTAAGTTTCCGATTTTCCCGGTTGTGCTGTATGGTACACAAGAGACGCGCCCGATGCACAGCAATGTCTTGCTATTTCCGCACCGCATAGCGATTCAGGTGCTCGACCCGATTACCGCAGAGAATGAACTGCACCCTGCAAATGCAGCAAGCAAGCTGACTGAAAAAGAGAAACTGGCAGGCATTCGCGCGATCGTCGAAAAAGCCTATCTGCAGCTCGCTGAAAGCAAGGGTCTAAAAGCTGCCGAATTCTAAACGCCTGAGCGTCGCGCGCGTCTTGTTCGCGCGCCTGCCAGAGCCTGGCAAGGTGAAGACGCGGCTCGCTGACGATCTCGACGAAAGCGCAGCTTTTGCACTCTATCTTTGGCTGCTGCGCGTGCAGGCGCGTGCGATCGCGCGTGATGTGCCGCAAGGGCAAAAAGTTTCAACTTACGTCTATTACGCGCCCGACGTGAACCGTGTTGCTGCGCGCGCAAAATTTTATCCGCATCTCAAAGGTTTGGGCATGAGTTTCAGACCACAGTCAGGCGGAGATCTCGGCGCGAGGCTCTCGGCCGCTGTGAGCGAAGTGCTCGCGCGTCACGACGTGGCGCTCATCTGGGGCGCAGACATACCGACGTTGCCGCAGAATATTTTTTCACAAGGCGTCGCGCTTTACCCGCAGAGTGTCATCACGCTCGCGCGCGACGGCGGTTATGCGTTTCTGTCGATCGCCAAACAACACTTCACCCCCGCAGTTTTCGATAACATTCGCTGGAGCACCGCAAACGCCGGACGCGATCAACTGCGCGCCCTGCAGAGGGCTGGGGTGCCGGTGGTGATCTCTGGCAAAGTTGCCGATCTAGACCGCGCGAAAGACTTCACGCGTATTGTACGTGAGCTCGAGAGCCATGAGAGAATCGCCGATCTTGAAGATCTGACGCAGACTCTGCAGAAGCTGTCCGCTAACATTTAACCGCTGTCGCATTGTAGCGATCGCTACAATGAATTAAGCTTTCCGCAACATCGCTTTTTCACAGGTGTACGGCATGAAAATGCAAAACGGCCCGCTGACGGGCGTCAAGGTTCTCGATCTGTCGCTGCTTTTGCCCGGGCCGCTGTGTTCGCAGCATCTAGCCGACATGGGCGCCGAAGTCATTAAGGTTGAAAATCCGCGTATGGGTGACCTGACGCGCTACATGAGCACCAAGGTCACGAAAGGTGATTTCGCCGAATCGGGAATTTTCTTGCAGCTCAATCGAAACAAATCGTCGATTACCGTCAATATCAAGCGCGAGGGCGGCCGCGATGTCATCATGCGCCTGCTTGAAGACTGCGATATTCTGCTCGAAGGCTTTCGGCCCGACACGCTGAACGAGCTCGGCATCGGTTACGAACAGCTGAAAGAGAAATTTCCCCGACTCATCTATTGTGCAATCTCAGGTTATGGTGCAACGGGCCGTTACAAAGAGCACGCAGGCCACGACGCGAACTACATAGCGCGCGCCGGCCTCTTGGCGCTGAACGGCGAGAAAGGCGGGCCGCCTGTTGTGCCAGGTTTTCAGGTCGCGGATATAGCAGGTGGAACCTTAACAGCGGTTGCGGGCATTCTCGCCGCTCTTTATGCAAGGGAAAAGACCGGTAAAGGCCAGTTCGTCGATGTTTCGATGCAAGATGGCGCTGTGCCGTTTCTTTCGCTGAACCTCGGCGAATACATCGCGACGGGTAAAGAGCCTGAGCGCGGTAAGGACATGCTTTCAGGCATGCTGCCAAACTATCGTGTGTACGAAACCAAAGACGGCAAGTACGTGATGCTTGCAGCACTCGAAGAAAAATTCTTTCAGACTTTTCTGCGCCAGATCGACAGAGAAGATATTCTGAAAAACATGCCACGCGACGCTTCGGGCTTCGAAGCTGCGATCAAAGAAATGGAAGTCATCTTCAAGAGTAAGACCTACGAAGAATGGGCGCCGCTCTTTGAGAACGAAGACAGCTGTTTTTCTGGCCTGAGTTCATTGGCCGAAGTGCTGGCCGACGGCCACCTGCGAGACCGCGGCATGATTCGTGAAATTGACCACCCAAAACTCGGCAAGGTGCCGGTGATCGGTTCACCGTTCCATTTTTCTGAGACCCCGGTGACCTACCGCACGGCGCCACCCGAACAGGGCGCTCATACCGATGCTGTGCTGAAGGCGGTGGGCTTCACAGAAGCCGAGCTCGAACAGCTCAAGAAAGATAAATGCATCTGATCGACATCGCATCGCTACAAATGAGGTAACCCTATGTACGAAAAAGGCAAAACATTCGAGCAGATTCAGATCGGTGACACGGCAAGCTTTTCGAAAACCATCACCGAGACCGACGTATACCTATTTGCTGGCATCAGCGGCGATTTTAACCCGCTGCACGTCAATGAAGAGTACGCGAAACAATCGCCCTTTAAGACGCGCATTGCTCACGGTGGCCTCGCCGCTTCGCTTTTGGCAAATGTGCTCGGCATGAAGCTGCCGGGCCTGGGAACAATTGCCCTCGAAGTCACGCAGAAATTTCGTAATCCGGTCTATTTTGGCGACACTGTAACCTGCGCTGTGACGATCTCGAAGAAAATCGAGCGCATGAAAATTGTCGAAATGCAGATTCTCTGGTCAAACCAGCGCGGCGAAACCGTGAGCAAGGGTTCATGCCGCGTTTTGCCGCCAGCGGCAGACTAACGGCTTGACATCCCCCTTGGGGTTGCATTCATTGCCGACCCTAGCCGCCCGGGCATCAAACGCATCAGGCCGCAAATACGGGAAATTTCAGGAGAACAAATATGAAAAAAACTGGTATGGCAGTTGTTGCGGCTGTCTTCATGCTCGCAGCCTGCGGTGGCAAGAACGCCGCTGTTAAAGACTTTGGCGAACTTTTTGATGGCGCGACGAAAGATCTGACAGCAATCGGTGCAGATCTCAAAGCAGCAAAAGACTCAAAAGCGGTCGCAGCTGCTCTGAACAAGGTTTATGATACCATGGTGGCGATGAAATCAAAAGGCGAAGAACTTGAAAAGAAGCACGGCATGCGCGCGAAAGGCGAAATGCCCGCAGAACTTAAGGTGAAAAGCGAGGCTTTTCAAGCGGCTGTGAAAGGTGTGTTTTCAGACGCGCTGGTCGATGCTGTCAAAAAGCATGGTTCAAAGCCCGAAGTGATGGAAGCACTGAACAAAATCAAAAGCCTCAAAGGCGGTTGATCATCACCCACAACTCATTTGCTCTGTTTTGGCAGAGCAGATGAATTTCTGATGCCTTTATGTTGACAAGCTCTCTTTAACTGAATAATCGCTGTCAGTTTCATGCAGAAACCGCCCGTTCTTATTATTGATCCCGATCTCGCTTTGCAAGAGATACTCGGCGAAATTCTGAAGAACCGCTTCAGAATATTTGTTGCGAACAGCATCGCCGAAAGCCAGAACATTATGCAGGGTGAAGACCCTCATCTTATCTTCATTGAGCTGCAACTGCCTGGCGAAGACGCCATCGAGTTCATAGAACGCTCAAAACGCAGCAAATCGAACACGCAATTCATTGTTATTACCGATAACGCAACCGTTGAAAATGCAGTGACAGCGCTGCGCCATGGCGCGCTTGATTTTCTGAAGAAACCTTTTGAAATCGATGACATCGCACGCATCGTTGAGAAGTTCTTTTCCCTCACGGCGAACCGTGAGGCCGATTACGACATCTATTCGAGCATCGTTGAAGAAGCGCGTACTTTCGAGCTTGCCACAGATTTTTCGATCGTCTCGACTTTTATGTCAGAAATCATGCATATTATTTCGCGATTTGCCCGCATCGACAAAAAGACGACTCTCACGATAAGGCTATCGCTCTATGAAATGCTCGTCAATGCTATGGAGCATGGTAACCTTGAAATCAACTACGACATGAAGAAGAATCTGCTCGAAGAAGTTATGGATTACCAGCGCTATTTGACCGATCGCGCGAATGAAGCACCCTTCAAAGATCGCAAGGTGCGTGTCTCTTACAAGTTCGATACAAAATCTATTTCATTCACCATCACCGACGAGGGCAAAGGTTTTGATGTGAGCAAGGTGCCAAACCCTCACGCGACCGAGAACCTTGAACGCTTAAACGGCCGTGGTATTTTTATTTCACGCGTCAATATGACGAGCGTCACGTATAACGACAAAGGCAATTCTGTAACGCTCTATAAAGAACTGTTGCTGCCACCCGCTTAATTTCGGCCCTTTTAAGGCTTATTTTACCCTTTCGAGAATTCTGAGCCGCGCAGAGCGTGCGCGCGGGTTCTGTGCAATTTCTTTCTCGTCGGGTACAATACCACCCGGTTCTATGAGTTTGAAGTCGCCCGCTGCAAAATTGCTCTTCGCCGTGGGGTCTTGTTGCTCGACGAATGCGCGTTTGCGAAAGGCATGCTTAACGAGCCTGTCTTCAAGTGAATGAAACGTCAGAATAGCCAACCTGCCCCCGACTGCGAGCAGGTCTGGCGCGAACGCAAGCGCGGTATTCAACGCGTCGAGTTCACCATTGACCGCGATGCGCAGCGCCTGAAATACCCTTGTTGCGGGGTAGCGGTCGGCGTGCCCCTTCGCTTTGTAGCGCGGGGGGTAAATGCGCTCGCAGATTTCTGTCAGCTGCCGCGTGGTTAGCACCGGGTCTGTCATGCGGCGCTCAACAATTTCGCGGGCGATGCGTCGTGAGAGTTTCTCTTCACCATATTCGAAAAAAATGCGCGCAAGTTCTTTTTCGTCGGTCGTCGCCAGCAACCGTGCGGCCGAGATTCCCGATTGCGCGTTCATGCGCATGTCGAGCGGTTGGTCGAAGCGAAAGCTAAAGCCGCGCTCAAAAAAATCAAAGTGCGCCGAAGATATGCCAAGATCGAAAAAGATAAACGCGAGCGGTGCCTTGTCGCGAAACGGGTTCTCGCCAAAATTACCCTGGCGGTATTCAGTGATGAGTTCGCCTGCTATCTCGCGCGCCAGCTTCAGCATCTCGGCGTCGGCGTCCGAAGCGTATAGGGTCGCCGCAGGGTATGCCCGCGCCAGCAAAACGAGATGCCCCGCAAGGCCGGCCGTGCCATCCCAAACGCGTTGCGCTTCGGGGGCAAAATTGTTGAGGCAGCTCGCCGCTTCGACGACAGCTTCGGGCAGAATGCTGAGGTGAAACGGCTTCTTTTCTGGGTCTATTTCTGCGTTACCTCAGGTTCGGCCTGCGACTCGGCTTCACCCTCTTCGTTGTTCTCGAGAATAGAGTCTTGCCAGATCTCGTCAATGGTCGCCTGATCTTCAAAATATTCGCCCTTTATCTCAAGAAACTTCTCGGCGCTCAGGTTCTCAAATGTGAATGAGAGTTTCTTAGCCCCGTCTTTCTCTTCGGTGCCGATTTTGATTTCTACTGGCTGCGTAATTTTTTTCTCAAGCAGCATCATCGCGAGCTCGTCTTCAATCTCACGCTGCACCAGGCGCTTCAGCGGGCGCGCGCCATACTTCTCACTGTAGCCTTTGTCTGCAAGGTATGCTTTGGCTTCGTCGTTCAGCGTCAGATAGATATTTTTCTGCAGCGCGTTGAAGTTGATCTCGTCGATGGTCAGCGAGACAATTTCCTGAATTTCTTCTTTGCTGAGCGGGTCGAAAATAATGACATCGTCGATACGATTCAGAAATTCTGGCGAGAAGTGCTTGCGCAACTCTTCGAGAACCTGTTCACGCTTCGAGTCTTGACGGTTTTCGGTGTCGCCGCTGAAGCCCAGCTTGCCGCCCTTCTGCAAAAAGCGCGCACCGATGTTTGACGTCAGAATAATAATGGTCTCTTTGAAATCCACATGGTGGCCCGAATTGTCTGTCAGTTCACCCTCGTCGAGCACCTGCAAAAGAATATTCTGAATCTCGGCATGCGCCTTTTCGATTTCGTCAAACAGCAGCACCGAGTGCGGGTGTCTGCGAATCGCTTCGGTGAGTTGGCCACCGTCTTCATGACCGACATAACCTGGGGGCGAACCGATAAATTTTGATACCGAGTGCATCTCCATATATTCGCTCATGTCAAAGCGAATCAGTGCCTCTTCATCACCGAACATGAATTCAGCGAGGGCTTTGGCGAGCTCGGTTTTGCCGACGCCCGTCGGCCCAAGAAAGACAAAACTGCCAATGGGGCGACGCGTCGATTTGAGGCCCATACGCGCGCGCCTGACCGCGCGTGAAATCTGTTCGATTGCCGCTTTCTGGCCGACAACCCGTTCTGCGAGTTCTTCGTGCATTTTGATAAGGCGTTCGTTTTCGCTTTCTTCAAGTTGCTGCAGCGGAATTCCCGTCCAGTCTGAAATCACGCGCGAAATATCTTCTGAGCCGATTTCAACCCTGGTCTCTTTTTGACCGCGACGCCAAGAGGCCATCGCATCTGCAAGGCGTTGGTTCGCCTCACCGATCTGGTCACGCAGCTGCGCGGCTTTTTCATATTCTTGCTGGCGCACCATTTCATTTTTATCGCGCGTCAGCTGTTGCACTTCGCGTTCAATGTCTTTAATCTCATCGGGAATCACTGCCGATTTAAGGCGCGCATGCGAACCCGCTTCGTCGATAATGTCGATCGCTTTATCGGGTAAGAAGCGGTCTTTGATGTAGCGGTCTGAAAGTTTCACCGCTGCGATAATCGCTTCTTTACTGAAAGTTACGGCGTGGTGCTTTTCGTACGCATGCCTGAGGCCTGCGAGAATACGTATCGCATCTTCAACCGAAGGTTCTTCAACCATGACCGATTGAAATCTGCGCTCGAGTGCCGAGTCGCGTTCAATATAGCGTTTATATTCGCGCAGCGTCGTCGCGCCAATGCACTGTATTTCGCCCCGCGCGAGCGCTGGCTTCAGAATGTTTGCAGCGTCGACCGCACCCTCTGCTGCACCTGCGCCGATGATTGTATGCACCTCATCGATGAAAAGAATCACATCTTTATTGGTGCGAATTTCTTTCATGATTTTTTTAATGCGGTCTTCAAATTCGCCGCGGTACTTTGTGCCGGCGATCAGCGCCGCCACGTCGAGCGAATAGACCTGGCGGTTAAACATCGGCTCGGGTACGCGCTTCTGTGCAACGCGCTGCGCCAGGCCTTCAGCGATCGCGGTCTTGCCTACGCCCGCTTCACCGATGAGAATCGGGTTATTCTTCGTCTT
>JAKQXK010000657.1 GCA_029561505.1 Spirochaetota bacterium
TCGACTTTGTGCAAAAGGTCGATGGTCAGGCGCAACCACCCGAGATTTTTCAAACGAGCTCGGTGCGCAAGACGGGCTTCGACGAGCTGGCAAAGTTCATCGGCACTTCTCAGCCACTGACGCGCCAGGCTGATCTCGACCGCGAGACATATTTCTTGCGCAAAGAGGTGCGCTATTACTTTGGTGAATATGGCATCAAGGCACTGGCAGGCCTTGTCTCAGAAAATGAAACACAGGGTTTCGAAGCCCGGCGCCTGCTGTTAACCCAGAAACTCAGCGAAAAATTCGGCGCGCTATGAAGAAACCTCACGCAGCCACGAAAGAGCGCCTTGTCAGCTACCAGAATCTGGGTCGGCGTTATGGTTCGCATTGGGCACTTGACGGTGTCGATGGCGAGTTGTGTGCGGGCGAAATCGTTGCTCTGCTCGGTGAAAACGGTTCTGGTAAATCGACGCTGCTCTTGACTCTCGCGCAGATTCTGAAACCGCACCGGGGCAACATCAGCTTCGCAGCAGGGGTTGAATCGCACCTGATTGCTCATCACCCGATGGCTTACATGCAGCTGTCGATTGAGCGCAACCTGGTGCTCATCAGCAAATTGCATAAAAAGACGCAGCAAGAAATTGCCGCCGCGCTCGAATACTGGAATATAGCAGCTCTGGCAACGAAGCCGCTCGACACACTTTCGCGCGGGCAGATGCAGCGCTTTCTTTTGGCGCGGGCCGCGCTCGCGCGGCCGCAGATTCTTCTGCTCGATGAACCTTTCACAGGGTTAGATACGCGCAGCGAACAACTGCTTGTCGATTTCATACGCCACGAATCAGCGCGCGGTGCCGCAATTATTCTTTCAGAGCACGATGCCAGCCGCGCGCGCCGTTTGGCTCATAGATCTTACGTACTGGACAAAGGTAAACTGCGATGAGAATCTGGTGGGCACTCGTCATCAATGAGCTGTCGCTCTACCGCGCGCAGCGCGGGCTTGCCCTTGCTTTTGTGCTGACGCTGGCGCTTCTGGCGATGTTCCGTTTCGGCCTCAGCAACGAAGCATCGGCCAACACACCATTTGAGGTGTTTCCCGTAGTCGCGTATTGCATCGCCAACCTGCAGCTGCTGCTCATGGCAATAGACTGGGAAAGCGACGGCTTCGCCTACCGCTATTACGCGATGCACCGGGTTTCGTTGAGCAGCCTTTTTTTCGCGAAGGCGACGGTCGCGTTTCTGGTGCAAATACCTTTGTGGATCTTCAGCGTACTCGGTTATTTTGTCCTTTTCCCGGCTTCACCCCCCGATGCACAAACGGGCTTCGCTATTGCTTTGACCTGTCTGCCGCTTGGCCTTGCGATCGCACCTGCAGGCCAGCTGGTAGCCGCGATTGCACAGCATAGCGCGCAGAAGAACTTTCTCGCGATCGCGCTCTTTTTGCCGCTGTGTCTGCCCATCTTTATTGCTGCCACGGGCCGGCTGGGTGCGCTGCTCGCGGGCATTGAAACGCTGCGCTATGACGCGCTGATGCTAGCGGCTGCCCTCGTTTTCATCGGCGCCGGCAACCTGCTTTTTGGTTATCTGTTTGAAGAATAAGCACGACAATCAAAGGTGAAGACACCTTTGATTGTCGTGCTTATTTCAGTGGCAGTTTTTGCTGACAAGCCGACTTTCAAAGACGAATACCAGTACTATAAAGAAGAATTCTCCGCAGGTTATAAATACCCTATCTACGATACGCTGTTCGAAAAAATCGTGTGGGAACGCAAGGTTTCACACCTGGCTATGGAATTCCATAACGATGAATACCGCGTCACACTGCTCATGATGCAAGAATATCCCTATAACTACAAAGACCAGAACTACCCGATACACTTTGCCTTCAATACCTTTGCTGACGCCGCAAAGAAATTTGAAGCCCTGAATTACTTTCTACGCAACAATGGCGTCATGGCAGTCGGGCTCGAAGGCAAAAAGATCGTGAAAGAGAGGGTGCTCGTTGCGCCCGTGGGTAATGTGCCGGCAAGGCCGAGGCTCGAAGACTGGCCGGGTGATAAGAGTACTGATCCGATTTTAACCAGAGAGGCGTTGCCGAGAAGGCTGCCGCTTCGCATTTCGCCGCGTTAGACGTTAATGAGATTGGTCATGCTGAGCTTGTCGAAGCACGACCAATTGCGTTACGAAAGCGAGCCCTGTCATGCTTCGACAAGCTCAGCATGACAATAGTTCTCTTCTTTTCTTTCTGCTACGGGCTTAAGCCCATAGCAGAAAGAGGGTATTACGCTACTTCTTCAGCAGCTGCTGCGGCTTTACCGCCCTTAGGCAGCTTTTCTTTTTCGGCCAGCAGCTTCTTCGCGGTGCCGTCTGCGTGAGCCTGGCGCACCTTCGCTTCGATCTCGTCGCAGATTTTT
>JAKQXK010000676.1 GCA_029561505.1 Spirochaetota bacterium
GCGGTGGTTTTCATAACCATCATTCGCGACGATCGGGGTTGCGTGAATTGTGTATTCGGCGGGCGCAAGTACAATGAGCGATTTCTGTTCAAGAGAAAATGCCGCACCCAGAGCGGCGAGAAAATCAGCTGCGTAATACGCAGCATTAAACCGCACCCGGTTGCGTGAAGCTTCGCCGGCAGCTGAGTTAATGCGTATGCGCGCAATCAGATACGGGTTCTCAAAGTCGACGCCTGCGGGCGAAAGCGCCATGTCGGTACTGTCTGCCTCAAAAATGAAAGGGGCGGGCACGGGGCAGTTACCCGCGACAAAAAGCGGTGAAGCAAAACCGCGCGCGGTGATCAGCTTTTCTTGCGGCTCGGTGACCCGCAGATTGCACTTCACTGCAGGGTAGGCTTCAAGAAATTCGGCAACGAGCAATTGGTTACCTCTGTCTGCGGTCATTTCTGGTGATTGCATGCGCAGGTCGGCAAACGCCTTCACCAGTTCTTCGTACCGCGCCTTGTCTGAGACGCCTTTTTCTTTCAGCTCAGCGGCGCGGCCCAGCAGCACTTTGAGGTCGGCGGGTGGCTTCTGCGGTACCGAACCGCAGCGCACCGCAAGCAAAACACAGATAAGAATAACGACCGAGCGCATGCGTAACTTTGTCGCCTCGGCACAGGGCGACAATCATTGCAGCGATCAGGCGAGGCGTGCCGAAGCACTGGCGATAGCATCTACAACCAGCCGCATTGCCTCGTCGCCGAGGTTCTGGTCATAAGACAGGCGCACGACGCTCAAAGCCTCGCTTTCACTGTAGCCCATCGCCAACAGCGCCGCTGAAGCGGTGCGTGAGCGTGATTTACATGAGGTTCCGGTTGAAACCGTGATGTTCTCTTTGTCGAGTGCCATGATGAGAAAATCTATCGGCACACCCGGTAAGAGCAGCAACGTGGTGCCGGGGGCGCGTGGCGCGTTCGCTCCGATAATTTCTCTGCCATTGACGTGGGTCAGCGCATTCATTAACAGAGCTTCGAATTTCTGTGTCTGTGCGAGCCACGATGCATAACGGTTCGCGCTGATCTTGTGGCCGAGCGCGAGGGCCAGCGCGACGATTGCCTCAACGTTATGGCTGCCGGCCCTGATGCCGTGTTCCTGATTACCCCCGGCAAGCAGTGGCTGGCTGTCGCTCAAGACGCTTCTGTGTGGAGTTATTATGAGGCCTGCGCCAAAACCCGCGCCAACCTTGTGGCCGGTAGCCGTTATGTAACAACCCATGTCGGTCAAATATCTGATAAACCCAGGGTGCAGGCTCTCGGGGCCGTCGGCGCAGAGCTTTGGCAGCAGCTGTGACGCGTCGACCAGCGTGGGTGAACCTGTTGGTGAAACCGTTGCCATGAGCTCACGCAACGGCAGAATCACACCGTTTTCATTCTGTACTGCCATCAGAATAGTCAAATCGGTTTCGTGGGGCAGGTTGCAAGGAGCAAGTGTGCCTTCGCGCGCAGCCTGCAGTATCGTGGTCTGCGTTTCAGCCAGTCGTTTTAGCGGCTCGGCAATTGAAGGGTGCTCGAACGGTGAGCAGACCACGCGAAAGGTATTTTCTGTGCGCCGGCGGTGAAACTCACGTAGCAATAAATTATTCGATTCTGTTGCCGAGCTGGTGAAAATAATCTGCCCTGGGTTGACGGTCAAGAGCTTCGCAACCTCTTCGCGCGCCCATTCAATTTTCTGGTTAACCTGTTGAGATTCTAACGAGAGCCCCGATGAATTGGCGAAGTGCGCGAAGTAGAAATCCCGTGCGGCGCTCAGCGCTTCACGATCGGGCGGGTGTGTCGAATTAAAATCGAGATAGATTTTCGCTTTCATTGCGCAGAAGCTCCAGATGAAAACGCAGGCGTTCAAGGTCGCGGCGTATTGCAGCGTCGCGCACGTACGTCGATTTGAGTGCGTTGGCGATGACATTCTGTGCCCGCACAAATTCTTCGCCGCGCACCGCGGTTTCTGCGAGCGCGTACAGGTAATCTTCGCGCCCGGTGATACCAGAATCGTCGAGTGCAAACAATTCATAGTGGCACTTGCGGGCAATCGCGCTCGTTGAGTTGCGCGCTTCGGCAAGCAATGCAGCGATTAACGCGGTCAGCGTGCGCGGGCTTCTGAGGCTGAAATAGGCGTTGCGAATGTTCTTCAGCTGTGCCGGGTCGAAAGGCGTACGAAACCGTGTGGCTTCAAAGTGACGCGCTATCAGTTCACGATAGGCGACGTCTTGTTGCCGCCTCTCGTTCGACTTGGTTTCGAATAATTCAGGGTCGCGATCGAATAAACGGCCGTTGTCAGATTCGTAGAGCTGTTTCTGAATCGCGTATTCGCGGTAGTCGAGTGCACGCGACCAAAGTGGTGCTGCTTCTCTGAGCGCACAAGTGGCGCGGTAGACCTCTTCGGCAAGTTCAATCGCTGGCAGATAGTCAGGTTTTTTCTGCATCGCAGGCTCTATTGAGTTCACGAAAATGGCGAGCGTTTTTTGCAGCGCCTCTGTCTGGTGCTGCGCAATACGCGCGGCTACAGTGCGTGACGCAGCCAGCTCGCCCAGGGCGGTTGTGCGGTCTGTGATCTCAACCGAAGTTCGGTAAGACCCGCAGTTCGACTGCAGTCCGTTCAGGTATGTGAAAATTGCCGTTTCACTTTCACGGCGCAAGAATGCAGAATATGGCTTACGCGCCACGGGGCCGGTAAACGTTTCGCCCGCTGATTCGCGATTGCCGGTGGCCGCAGTTGCAAGCTCGTGCAATGAGCGCCACGCCTTTTCAGTCAACGCGCGAGCCTTGTCTTCGTTTTCATTAAACGCGAATGGCCGTGACGCGTGGCGTAGCGTGTCTGACCAATCGGGCGATGAAAACATGCGCGAAAACGCTTTCAATAGACTAAATCGGGCAGAAAATATCAGGCCAAAGCTGATGAGCAATATGCCCGCGAGGCTGCCATAGCGGGCGAGCGGGTTTGACCAAATGCGGGCGAACAGATATTTGAGCATTTTTACTCCGCCTTTTGCGCGGCGATTTCAGCCGGCGGGCGTGTTTTCCAGCGGCGGTGCACCCAGAAATACTGTTCGGGATATTTTCTGATTTCTTTCGCCATTTCAGAAACCCAAAGCTGCGTCAGCTTTTCGGCTGCCTCTCGCGATGAAGCAAAATCAGATTTGCCGGCGAAACGATAGAGTGTGCGGGCATAAAAATTGTAACGGCCTTTACCCTGGAAAATGCAGAACGCCACGACCAGCCTCGCTTTGCCGAGATACGCCAGTACGGCGGGCCCCATGTGCGTCGAGGCCTGCTTGCCCAGAAAATCGACGAACACACCTTCGCCGCCAGCATCTTGATCAGAAACCAGCCCGATAGGTTCTTTGCGCCTCAGTAGTGGCACATACTTTTCTGATTCTTTGAGGTAGATCGCGCCGCCCCCGCCATAACCCTCACGAATCTTTCGCACCATAAAATCAACGTACGGGTTAGAGAGCTTCTGCGCCGCGAAGTAGATCTTCAGACCGACCGAGGCGTAAGCGGGTATCGGAATCTCCCAGTTGCCAAAATGGCCTTCGGCGAAAACAACCCCCTGCGAACGGTCTTCGGCTATCGCCAGAGCCTCTTCGCCAAAAGTGACGTATTTTATCAGAAAGCCCTTGCGGCGTATTTTCCACGACTGCATCAGCTCAAAAAAACTGCGTATCGTGTGATCGAGATTATTGTTCACAAACCTCTTCAGCTCTTTTTCGTCAGTGATTTTGAGAATTTCGGTGACCTGGCTGCGAATACGCCGGCGCGCAGAATTCAAGACCGGCGACAGCATCACACGAAAAAACCGCGCCACCGAATGCAGCATCGAAAACGGAAACAGATTGATGATACCGAAGAGCAGCATCACGAATGCAAATTCGACGACGTGAGATATCCGCTTTTTAAGGGGGAAATATTTCTTTTCTTCGACCTGGCTCATGTTTGTTTATTCTCGCTGCCCCGCACGCGCGGCTCTTTCGCCCGCATCAGTTTGCGGTAACGGTAGTTAAATGTCTGCCGCGGAATATTGAGCAACAGCGCTGCATCAGACTGGTTGCCGTTTGCTTCTTGCATCGCCCATGCGAGCACGCGCGCCTCTTCGGCCTGTAAAATTTCTGGCAGCGTCTTGCCTGCGTAATCGGTGGCGCCAGCCGTTGGCGCATAAAGCGCAGTGTCGTTTTGGCTGGCGCGCGCGTGTTCGCGCGGTGCCAGCCAAAAAATATAACCTACTGCCCTCGCTGCCGGGTTGTCATAGTCGCGTATTGCCTTGCAGAAAATCTGGTAGCCGCGCGGGCCTGCTTTAAGCGTCACGGCGCGTTCAATGTCGAGATCGCCTTTCATGGCGCTCTCGGCTATCGCGTCTTTGGCGCGCTGTATCAAGTCGGCGCTCGCAAGATGAATCGCCTCGCGCAGGCGAATATCGGCGAATGCGCGGTTGTGAAACATTTCATTGCCGCTGCCATCGCAGGCCATCAGCGGCAGGTCGAGCGCCGCGAGCGTGTTGATCGCGAGGCGGCCCCGTTCAATTTCGCGGTGCAGGCTTTCGCTGACTGCGCGCGTCGCCTCAGCAGCGGTGGGTGCAGGTCTCGTGAACTGCGGCGGTGTTTCGCGCACGATAGTAAAGGTCGGCGATGGTTCGCGAGGCTCGTCGGTATCGGCCGCTTGTTCTGTCTTCAGCGGGGTAGTTCGTGGTGGTGAGATATCCTCAAGTTCAATCGACGATAATGCACTCGCAGCGAAAGGTCTTGCACCGGCTGCATGGCCAGGCGTTGTCGCGGTTAGTGCCGGCTCGCGCAGTTGAGGTGGCATTTCATTCACCTGTTCTGTGAGTTGCGGCGAGGGCGTCCAGATTTTGACCTGCGGAATTTTGCCCTGCGCCTGCAGAATTTCTGCGCGCCCCCAGACAGCGTTGAATTCGAACTGGCGGTTGACTGTCGCGATGCCATCGCCGCCAATTTCGTCGAGACGGCGCAGCAGCTCTTCTGATGAGTCTGCGGGTTGAAGCACCAGACTCGCACCCTCAGCCTTGATTTCACTTAACGCTTCGATAAGCGACAGACGGTCGATCTGCCCGACGATGCGGCCGCGTTCGATCACTGGCAAGACGTCTGTCTTGTATTCCATGAAGATGCGCATCAGGCGATGCAGAACGTCGGCGTTAAGAAGCTCGGGTGCGGTCACCGGTGCGAACAGTGTAAGTTAAACGTGCGCCGTACAGAAAAAAGCGCCTTCCATAGAACGTGAGGTGTCCGCGCTGCTCATCTGGACGTGCGCCCGGCGATGCGGTATAACTCACGCGGTCTTTGAGCGACTTCTGCGTCATTTGCACCGGGGTGAAGTATGCGTCGCATTGGACCATACGCTTTGCGCCGCGCAGGTCACGGTAGGCCACAAAGAGTTTCGGGGCGACCGAGAAAGCACCTGCCGTAGGTAAAGATGAGGATATATAACCCAGACTCTGCAATTTTTCTGCAATGGGCCCTGGCGCCGTTTTTTTCACCAGTTTCTGCACGGGTATGGCAAAGTGCAGGCCGGCCGCGCCCAGAAGAAGCAGCCTGATGGGTTTGGCGGGTTTTTTGACTGGCAGAGCCGGTGCGGTAATCACCGATTCGGCATCGGGAAACTTCTCGCGCAACCTCACTAAATTCGTTTCATTTTCGAGCGCCGTGCGTATTTTACCATAGAGGCGCGGCTCAAGAATTTCTGTCGCAAGGTTGGTGCGCAGGCGGCTCAGCAAAAAGCCGAGTGCATTGAAATGCCGGCGTTCGGTTTCGTGGCGCAGCAGCAGGTCTTTGAGCAGGGTTTCAATGAGTTTGATACGCTTCAGCGCCGCAGCCTGCGGGTAACGACCGAGCTTGCCTTGCACCCCGTTCAGGGTCGAAAGCAAAGATGCGTATGCGGCTTTCAGCGTGTGGCGGTTTTTGTCGGCAAGCAGAAATACGCTTTCTGCCTGTTCGGCTTCCCGTTCGAGTTCGTTAAAGAGAATCTGCAGGTTGTTGCGCGGCATCGGCTATCAACCCAGAATTTTCAGTGCCAGAAGATGCGCGCCGAAAGCGAGTGGTGCGGCGAAAATTCCCGCTGCAACGTCGTCGACCACGATTCCATAGCCGCCGGGCAGGTCTTGCAACTTGTTGATGATTCCCGGTTTGGTGATGTCGAAGATGCGAAAAAACACGAACGCAGCAAGATAGGCGATGGGCGACGCGGGTATCAGCGCGCACGCGAAGAAGATGCCCGCGAATTCGTCGATCACAACTTCACCCGGGTCATCTTCGCGCCATTCTGCAGCGTAGAGCCCCGAAGCATAGATGCCACCGGCGGTTGCGAGGCCCGCCAGCGCAAGAGCCCACCACGAAACCGGCACGGGCCCCAGGTAGAAGACGCCTTCGCCAGGTAGCAGGCGCGCACCGACAAAACAGATCAGCGCCGCAAATATTGAACCCCAGGTGCCCGGCGCCTTCGGCAGGTAGCCTGAAAAAAATCCCGTTGAAATCACTTCATACCAGGTTACCGGTGCGTGGCGGCCAAGCGTCGCCGGTGCGAGGTAGGTCGTCGCAGCGGGTGCCGGGTTCTCAAAGGTGCGCTGGGCGGCGACGGGTTTCTGTCTCGCAGGTCTGGGTGCCGTCTTTTTTTTGGTGGCCATAATCAGACGCTGTAACCTGCGACGCGGCGCAGCGAAGTTCCGGGAAAATAGTGATCAAGAATACGTTTGTACGAATTACCGCGTTCGTCAGCCTGATATTTCGCCCCCCATTGGCACATGCCGACACCATGGCCGAAGCCGCGACCGGTGAGAATCAGGGCGTCACCTTTACGCGCGATACCGAAGAAAGTTGATTTCACTTTGATGGCGCCAAGAGCCGTGCGAAATTTATCGGCACGAATCTTTTTGACTCCCGACGCGGTGGCGATCGTCAATGTTTTCACACGTTTAGACGGGCTGCGCTCGGCGACCGTGACGTTGCGTATGCCGCGCGCGTTCAGGCGCCGGGCGATTTCAGAAAACGGTATCTTGACCTGCCATTTATACACCGGGGCATTCGAGCAATAGGGTGAATTCTGTACGTTCAGGTAAGGCACGGGTCTGCCCCAGACCTCTTGCGCAGAAGCCAGCGTGCCGCCGCACGAAGAATGAAAAAATGTCTGCGCGAGGCTATCGCCGTGGTAAAGAACTTCGTCATGCGTTTCGCCGACCGCGTTACGCGCGCCCGTGTCGCCTTTTTTGACGCCGCCATAAACCTGAAAATTCGTGGTGGTGTCGACGTCGAACGACTTGCCGGTGCGCTCTTTCATTTTGACGAGCAGGTAAGTGCGCGCGACGACTGCTTGTGCTTTGAGTGCCTCGGGGTGCCAGCTCGGGCTCATCTCGTGGCTGACAACCGATGTCAGGTATTCATCCATCGGTACGTGGTTGACGTAGAGCCAGCCGCCGCCTTCGCGCTTTGCCTCGAGCGCCCCGAAATAGCGTTTTGATTTCAGCACAAAAAAGCCTTTGGGCTTCAGCATACCTTCTTCGGCGAGCGTCAAAGTCCCGTTGCCCCGGCGCGTGACCCGGCCCGAGGTAAATGTATAATCGTCGGCCTTTACCTGCAGGGCCTCGCCGGCGTGCAGCTTCACGCGCACGGTGATGCCGCCATTGCCGTCGTGGGGCAGCGCCGTCTGCGATGAGGATTTATATATAAAAGGAGAGAACTTGCCCTTCGTGTTCGGGCTGCACGCCGTTAACACCAGGGCTGCCGGCAAAAATAAGGGCAAAAAGAGCCGTTTTAGTGAGAAATCCGCCCAAAGCTGCATATTCGATTATCGGCACAACAGGCAGCAAAACAAGAGGCCGGGCGGCCAGTCGCATCAGCCGAGGTGGGGCATTTTCAGAAGACCTTCGGTTACCGTGACGACCGGCTTGTAGCCCATGTTGCGCCGAATTTTGTCGATGCGAATCGTGCAATGGCGCGACATGATTGCGGCTGCGAAGCGCGTGAGCGGCGGTTCGCTTTTGAGACGCAAAATTTTCCAGATGCCTTCTACAACAAACGCCAGAGAGCGCGCAACAAAACCCGGAATCGATTTTTGCGGTGCGGTGATACCCTGTGTTTTCAGATAGCGGCCCAGAAAATCACGGAATGTCGTGCGCTCACCGTCGGTGACAAAATACGCCTCACCGCCCCTACCTTTTTTGAGAGCGAGTTCAAGCGCGTGCGCGAGATTGGTGATATGGGTTGTGTCGGTGGTTTTGTTGCCATGGTCCATCCACATGAATTGTTTTTTCTGAATCATGTCGACGAGCACCGGCAGAACGGTTTTGTCGCCTTCGCCCCAGACGAGGCGTGGCCTCACCGAAAGCGTTGTTAAGGTTTTCGAGTTCGCCGCGAGCACGCGTTTTTCAGCCTCACCTTTGGTGAGCGAATACAAGAATGGCGTCGACTGAGGGTAAGGGTAGGTCTCGTCGATGCCGACCATGTCTTGCCCGTAAAAAAGCATGGCTTCGGTGCCGACAAAAATGAAGCGCTTCACTTTCGCTGCCTTCGCTGCTTCGAGCAACTGCTCGGTACCTGTGACGTTTGCGCGCCAGAAGTCGTCGCGAGAACCCCATTGTTCGACGAAGGCCGCGGCGTGAATCACTGCATCGACACCTTTCAGGTCAGCAACGGCGACTTTGCCCAGCTCAGAGCGAACCGGTTTCGCGCCGAGGTTTTTCAGCAGCAGGTCACTCGATTCAGAACGCGACATCGCGAGCACCGTATGTTTTTTCTTCTTGAGCCATTTGACAGTGGCAGAACCCACAAAACCCGAAGCGCCGGTAACGAATACTTTCATAGCGCCAGCGATGCGCGCAGTGGCAGACTGGCGAGAAAAAACCGATTATGCCGCTAGAAATAAACTGTGATTGCGGGCGAATACGTGAAGCCACCCAGATTTCGCCTCAGGCTCGAATCGTTCTCTTTGGCAAACTGCGCCGAAAGTTTTTCTGCCAGTTGTGCAGCTTCGCGTTCTGGCTCAGAGCCACTTTGCCATGTACGCGCCTGACTTCTTCACATAGTCGCCATAGAGTTCAGGCACTTCGGGCAACACAGACGCGGTTATCGCGGGGGTCGCAGCAATCTGAGCCGCGTACGCGTTCAGAATCGGTAATCCCTCAAGAATGCCAAAAGGCATTTTGGGCGCAAGCCACGCAAACCGGGCGAAGAGGGGGGCGATGGCGACATCGACGAGCTGCATACTTTCACCGGCGAACCAGGGCCCCTTGATTTCGGCGGCGAATTTCTTGAGATTCGCCTGCAGCTCTTGCGTCTTCGCGTTAAATTCTGTTTCGGTTTTTATGTGCGTCCACTGGTATTGCAGGCCCAATAAATGCGACGAGAACTCTATCCACCCGCGGGCTTTTGCTTTTTTAAGCGGGTCTGCCGGGTGCAGCGACGGTGGCGTCACTTCGTCGAGGTATTCCATGATGATTGCCGATTCAAACAGAACTTCATCGTCGACCTGCAGCACAGGCACTTTGCCCGTCGGTGAAAGTTTCAGAAACCATTCGGGTTTGTTCGCAAGGTCGATGTATTCAATCTCAAAAGCAATCTGCTTCTCTTTAAGCACGATCACCGAACGCTGCACGAACGGGCAAAGTTTGAAACTGATCAGGCGGTATTTCTTCACTTTACCTACTGGCACTGGGGTGCATTCGTCGACATGGCTGTGGTCAGGTCGGGTGAAAGCTGTAGCGTGTAGAAAAAGGGCGACTTGCCCGAGCAGCGATAGGGCGTCTGGTCAATGCGTAGCGGTGAATACCAGCTGTCAGCCTGCAGCTGCACCGAGTTGTTCTCATAGGTCAGCTTTTTGACCACAATTGAATTGGTTTTGCCATCGTCTTTTTGCGCTGTGACATAGGTGCCATTCACAACCTCGCCATCTGATTTGCGTATCTTAAGTAAGACAATCACTTTCGCCCCGCCGCCCTTGCCATACGATTTCTGCCAGCCAGCTTTTGTGAAGCGTGTGAAGGCCATCACATGGTTGGCGCCGCCGTCGCTGCTGAAGGCGACGAACAGGTGGTCTTTGTCGGCCGTCGCGGCGATCGCGCGGGCATCGACAGGCGAAGTGTCGATGTCTTTGCGGCAGAAGACCTGCTTGCCGCTCTGGAAAAACGCCACAATCGGATTCTGGTTTTTTTTCGATACCTGAAGCGTGCCAAGCTTGACCACGCCGTCTTTCAGCGTCGTTTCTTTGATCATGACTGCGCCCGAACTTGCAAAGTCACAGTTGCTGGCAGCGGCGACGGGTTGGTAACCAGCGAAAAGAGCGGCGACCGCAAAAACGCCGAACCAATACTGCGCGCGAAGGCGATTCAAGAGCATGCACCTGACTCAATGCGGTGACAAGTGCCGTAAAGAACCTTTTGGCCACAACGTGCGCAGTTCAGGTTCACCTTGGTTGACATCGTGTCGCCGATACCGAGACCTCTATTCATGATTCCACTTGAATGGACGGTTGAATACAGCACTGGTATTCCGAAAATCGACTCTCAACATGCCTATCTCTTTGAGCTTGCGAACCGTTTGGCGCGCGCGCTGGCTTCGGGGCGCAGCGATGAAGTTCTGGCGAATATTGTACAAGAACTCAATGAATATGTAAATACGCACTTCGCGTACGAAGAATCGGTAATGCAGCAGGCGCATTACGATTCATTCGTGCAGCACCAGGCGATGCACAAAAAAATGCGTGAGCAGCTGGCTGAATACGTCGTTCAGCTGCAGAACAAGACGTTGAGTGCGCAGGCGTTGAGCAAATTTCTCGAGGTCTGGCTGACCGAACATATCTTGCACGAAGATATGGCGTACATACCCGCGGTGGCCGCCAGTGGTTATCAGCCCTGAAATCGACCGGTTGTCGACTATATATGGCTTGCGTGATTCGATTATCTGCCTAAGGTGACTGCAACGTGAATTTTTTGTCGCTTGCATTCTTGGCATTTTTCGTCGCCTCGTTTGTCATTTACTGGAACCTGCCGCAGCGGTTGCGAGTTGGCTTTTTGATTCTCGCCTCGCTGTTTTATTACGGTTTTTACAGTCCGGCCTTTCTGGCACATTTCGTTCTGGTTATTGCGATCAATTTTGTCATTGCGCAGAGGCTCGCGGCAACAAGGTCGCGCGCTCTCGTCGCGGGCGCCGTCGC
>JAKQXK010000686.1 GCA_029561505.1 Spirochaetota bacterium
TGAAAGCCGACGAAGCGAACGCATCGCTGAGCCACCACTAACGAGGAAACATGTTATCAATAGCAGAAATTAAACGCGGTCTCTTCTCATACGACGAGGTAACAGGCGGTTTTGTCGCTTCGTTCAAGTCACCCGCAGATCTCTTAAAAGCGGCGAAACAGGTTAAAGCTGCGAACGTTAAGCTTTTCGATTGTTTTACGCCCTGCCCGATTCACGGCCTCGACGCCGCGATGGGCCTGCACCGCTCATGGATTCCCGTGCTGACTTTTGTCGGGGGCATAATGGCTGCAATTCTGAGCCTTTCGTACATCACGTTTATCGACGTGTTCAACTGGCCAATCGTGTTTGGCGGCAAACCGTATTTCTCATGGCCGGCATATATTCCCATTTTGTTTGAAATGACGATCTACTTTGCTGCGGTTTTTACCGTTGTTGCGGTTCTGGTTTTGGGCAGATTGGGTTTTATCAACCGAAAAGTGCCGGCAGCGGGCGTTACATCTGACGTCTTTGCTATATGGCTTGGTGACAAGGGTATTACGCGCAGCGATGTAGAGAGAATTCTCTCTGGCCTGAACGCGCAGATTGAAGAGGTAAAGGCATGAGACGTTTTTCGAATCAGAAAACAATGCGCATGGCAGTGCTGGTTGTTGCCGCAATCGGTTTAACGGCCTGCGCAGAAACCCGCCGCGAATACAAATACTTTCTGGACATGCACTATTCACCAGCTGGAGATACGGCTAAGTTTGACGGCATAGGTAAACGCCAGTACGACATGTACGAGCCAGAAAACACAATAGCCTATAATGGCTCACCTGCATACCCGTACAAGAAAGACGTAGACGTTGAGGTAGCGGCACGCGAACTCAAGGCGCCGGCAACATTCGATCTCAAAAAAGGCGAAAAGAAATACCAGATTTACTGCGCGCCGTGTCATGGTGCCCAGGGTTATGCAGATGGCCTCGTCGCGAAGAAATTCGCAGGCGTAAGGCCATTGGCCACAGCGCCAGGCAAAGCCGCAGAACGAGCAGAAGGTTTTTCAATGGCAAAAATCTATCATATCGCGACTGCGGGTCAGGGTGCGATGCAGGGTTATGCCCCGCAAATACAAGAACAAGACCGATGGAATGTAGCAGCATTCGTTAAAAACGAACTGCAAAAAAGGAAATGAGGCTGATATGAAATTTGCTCTGCCCGAAAAACACTACAAGATTCTTTATGGCATGGTAGCCATTGGCGTCTTATCGCTCGCTGGCGGCTTCATTTTGGCTGCCGACCGCGCATGGCTAGCCCTGCTCTCGACCGGCTACTTCATTATGACGATCTCGCTCGTCGGTCTTCTTTTTGCGACAATACAGTTCATCGCGGGCGCTAAATGGTCTATCGTGCTGCGTCGCATACCCGAAACATTTGCCGCCCCGCTTGTTCTTGCTGCAATTATCATCGCTATAGTTGCCGGTGGTACCGCGCTGCATTTGAATCATGTATATGAATGGGCAGATGCAAAAATCGTTGCTTCAGACGAGATTTTGCAGCATAAACAGGGTTATCTGAATGTGCCTTTCTTCATTGTGCGCCTCGTGATTTATTTCTCGGTGTGGATGTATCTGGGGCACCAGATTCGTAAAACATCGGCGGCACAAGACGCAGCAAAAGATGCTGCGACAAAGTCGAAACTCGTGAAGTTCTCAGCTATTTACACTCTGTTCTTCGCCTACTCATTCATGCTCGCGTCTATTGACCTCGTGATGTCTCTGCAACCGCATTGGTTCACGACGATGTTTCCTGTCTATTGCTTTGCCAATGGCTGGTTCGGCGCAATCGCCTCGATTATCATTATTCTGGTAACGATTCAGAAGAATGGGGGCCTTAAAGACGTAAACGAAGAGCACCTGCACGACCTGGGCAAGTGGCAGTTTATGTCGGTTGTTTTCTGGGCATATATTGGTTTCAGCATGCACATGCTCACGTGGTACGCCAACATGCCAGAAGAGACCTACCTGCTCGAACTGAGACTCAAAGGCGTCTGGAAAGCTTTTACAATTGGTCTTTGGATGCTGCACTTTGTGATTCCATTCTTCATCTTGCTCTCGCGTGACATCAAGCGGGCGCCTCAGCGTCTTGTGAAGGTTGCCTGGTATATTCTGTTTGTCAGCTTTCTCGACGTGATCTGGGTTGTTTACGGTTCAGCGCTGGGCCATGCCGGCGCTGAAAACAAAGTGAACGTGTTCCCGGTGGGTCCCCTTGAAATCGGGGCATTTATCGGTGCAGTGGGTGCTTTTGCCCTGTTGTATTTCAAGGCCTTTGCGAAAGGTAACGAATCGCCAACCGGCGATGTGGATTACGAAGAGTCACGCCATTTCCACCAGACGTTTTAACGTCCGGTGGAACGCGATACACCGTATTATTTCTTATATCGCGGGCATGGTGTAACGGTAGCACAAAAGCCTTCCAAGCTTTTAGAGAGGGTTCGAGTCCCTTTGCCCGCTCAATATCCGGTTCGTGAGATATCCCCCCTGAGATTTTCCGAAGAGGTTTTATGTTTACCGGCCTCGTAGAAGAAGTCGGAGTAATTCTCGAAAGGGAAAATCTCTCTTCGGGTGCGCGTTTTGTGATTGGCTGTTCGCATATTCTTGACGGCGTCAGACGGGGCGACAGTATTGCGGTCAGCGGTGCCTGCCAGACCGTAGAAAAATTCACCCCCGATTCATTCACGATCTTCTCAATACCAGAAACGCTGAGCGTAACGAATTTTGAGTCTTTGGCGCCGGGCACCAGGGTGAATCTCGAGCGGGCCCTGCAGCTTGGTGCCCGAATCGGCGGCCACCTCGTGCAGGGGCATGTCGAAGGTACAGCCGAGGTGACAGACGTCAGGCACGGCCGCGCGCTCGATATTTCGCTTAGGTATGAAAGCGCTTATATAATTCCGAAAGGTTCGGTCACGCTCGATGGCATCAGCCTCACCGTTATGGAGAAAATTTCTGCAGACACCTTCAGGGTGCAGATTATTCCCGAGACCGAAGCCAACACAAATATTGGCGACTGGAAGGTCGGCACCCGCGTGAATATCGAAGTTGATTACATCATTAAGTCACTCGACTACGTGCGTCTGAATCAGGCGCGGTAACTTTGCAGCGCGCCCGGGTCGGGCACGAGTAAGCGCACGCGCATAGTGCCTGGATTCGCATAATAACCCGGGCTCAGAATTTCAACGTAGTCAAGCGCACCGAGCTCTTGTTCGGCCATGCGCCGCAGAATATAGTTACCGATACCGTGTACCACCTCAACTTCAGCTTCACCAGCGAAGAACAGGCTCTCGATTTCGTGCAGAAGTTTAGTTCTTGCCTCATCGTAACGCATCTGGCGGATATAAATTTGCGGAAGATATGCCATACCGTCTTATTCCATCTCTGCTTCTGAGCCTGACGCTCACTCTGCGGTGTAAACCCAAAGAATCAATACCGCAGATACGGCCTGCCGATGCCGTGATTCTTTGCTTTCATGACGTGGGCAGAACCGGCCGCTACGCGATCGGGCGCGCGGTGTTTGCGGCCATTCTCGACGACCTTAAGCCGTTCAGAGTCGTTTCGGTCAACAAGTGGATTGCCAACGTACACGCGACAGATGAGAGACCGCAGGTTGTACTGACATTCGACGACGGCTACAGCTCGCATCGTGAAATTGTTCTACCCGAACTCTTGAAGCGAGGTTATGGTGCGACATTCTTCTTTTATAATGAACAACTTCTGCACGACAAAAAGTGGAGCCGGCTTCTGAAAACTCTGCCCGCTAATTTTGATCTGGGC
>JAKQXK010000171.1 GCA_029561505.1 Spirochaetota bacterium
CAACCCCGACGCACAGCATAGGGCCAAGCACAAGCCGCAGTCCGCGGCAAGCGAAAGGGCCCCGGCCGTGCGGGGATTAAAGAAGGAAATGTACTCGAGGGGGGACTTGAACCCCCACGGATTACTCCATACGCACCTCAAGCGTACGTGTCTACCAATTCCACCACCCGAGCGTTTGCTTCGGCCCAAGGCCGAAGCAACAATGCAATTTATGCCCGTCGGTTCTGCGAACCGCCGAGCCTAAATTGCCGCCACGGGCAAGCCGCAGCGCATAGACGCAAACTGTGTTTTCAACAGACCGTCAAGCTATCCTTTACATTCATTCCAGTTGTGGCCGAACGCCCCCGAAGCCTTTAGCGGCACCTTGAGCTGCAAAACGTTCTCCATCTCATGTTTCGCGAGCTTTTCGATTTTGGCCTCTTCACCGGGCGCAACCTCGAACAGCAGTTCGTCATGAATCTGTAGCACCATTCGAGAGGCCAGCTTCGCCTTGCGGATTTTTGCCTCAATCGAGATCATTGCCTTTTTGATCAGGTCGGCCGCTGTAGACTGTACAGGGGTGTTTATCGCCAGACGCTCGGCGGCTTCGCGCACAAACCGGTTGGCATTCTTGAGGTCGCCGAGCGGGCGGCGGCGGCCAAACAGGTTTTCGGCAAAACCCTTCTCGCGCGCCTCATCGATCACCTTTTGCATGTACTTTTTGATACCGGGAAAAGCAGCGAAATAGTTCGCCATGAGTTCTTTAGCTTCAGAACGTGTGATGTTCAGGTTGCGCGCGAGGCCGAATTCGGTAACGCCATACACGATCGAAAAATTGAGCACTTTTGCCTGCGACCGAAACCCGGCGAACTCGCCAATGGCTTTCATCTTTTTGAGATCCGCCTTATCGACGTCAAAGACAACTTCGCGGCCGGGCCCGTCAAACTTACCGCTTTCAGGGTTGAAGCGCGAACGGAACAGCATATATGCCGCGCGGTCGTGAATGTCTTCGTCACTCTGGTATGCGGCGATCAGGTTCGCGTCTTCTGAGACGTGGGCGAGAATGCGCAGTTCGATCTGGCTATAGTCGAGACTCAACAGTTTTTTGCCCTTTGCCGCGACAAACGCAGCTCTGAGGTGCGCGCCCTCTTCGCCCTTCACCGGAATATTCTGCAAATTCGGTTCGATGCTCGACAAGCGGCCCGTTGCGGCAGTCACCTGCGAGAGCGAGGTATGCACACGCCCGGTGGTTTTGCTGACATGGTTCGGCAATGCCTCGACATACGTGCTGAGAAGTTTTGTGTAAAATCGGTATTCAAGAATCGGAGCGATGACCGCATGCGCATCTTTCAGTTCTTCGAGCACACTCTGGTCTGTCGACATGGCGCCCTTTTCTGTCTTGCGTGAAGATTCTATCTGCAGCTTTTCAAACAGAATCGTCTGCAGCTGCTTTGTTGAGGCGATATTAAATTCTTCGCCGGCGTGCTTGTAGATCTGCTTCTCTGCCGTGGCTATCTTCTTTTTGTATACCTTTGCAAGTTCTGCGAGGTGACCGGCGTCAATTGAAACGCCGGTGTATTCGATATCGGCGAGCACTTTGGCAAGCGGCACGTCAATTTCATGATAGACGCGCGAAAGTTGCATCGCCTCAACCTTCGGCGCAAGCGCATCGCGTAGCGCGAGCGTCACCTCGGCATCTTCACAGGCATAGTGGCTCAGACGATCAAGGGGCACCGTGCCGATGGGCATGCGATTTTTGCCTTTGCCGACAAGTTCGTCAAACGTCACGGTTTTGTGGTGCAGGTAGTCTTCGGCGAGATCATCCATATTGTGCCGGCGCACGTTGGGGTTTATGAGGTAAGAGAGCAGCATGGTGTCGTCTGCGTAATTCTGCACGTCGATGCCAGCCCGGCGAAAAACCTGAATATCAAATTTGATGTTCTGGCCGATTTTACGAATTTTGCTGTTCTCGAGAAATTCTTTGATAAGCGGTAACATTTTCGCTGCCTCATCAACATCGGCGTAATCGCCATTGAGGCTGGCCTCACCGCCGTTGGGCAAGGCGACGTATGCACTGTGCAACGTTGGTACCTCGCCTGCGCCCGGGGCGCTGGCCTCACGCCAACCGAACGAGACACCAAACATTTCGCTGTCGTGTATCTCAAGACCTGTCGTTTCGGTATCGACGCAGACCTCGTTGAGTTTTGAGAGGCGCGAGAACAAGGCCTTGAGTTCGCTGACAGTCTTTATCGTCGACGTGTTCTCACAGAATTTTTGAACCGCTGCCTCTGGTTGCGAAATGGCCGCTGCCGGCCCAGCAGTTGAACCGACCTTTAACACCTTATCCCATTCGCTGGCGACGGTATTAAACCCCCGTTTGCGAAACAGGTTTGAACCATCGGGGGCAAGATTCAACGCCAGATCTGCAGGCTTAACGGGTAGTTTGATGTCTTTTCTCAGCGTCACAAGAGTCTGCGATGTGTATGCGTTTTCGCGGCTGGCTTCGAGTTTCGCCTTCAGCCCGTCGGGTTTTATTTTTTCAATATTCTTGTAGATTTTATCCAGATTTTTATAGTCAGCGATCAGTTTCGCGGCGGTCTTTTCGCCGACCCCTTTCACACCGGGCACGTTGTCAGCGGTGTCACCCACGAGAGCCATATAATCGGGTATCTGCTCACGGGTGACACCAATCTTGTTCTTCACCCAGGCTTCATCGACCTCTTCGAATTCAGTCACACCTTTTTTTGAACGCAGCATAACCACGTTCTTATAGAGCATGTTGTACAGGTCTTTGTCGCCTGAAACGATCTCGATCTGGTCGAACTCGTCGCGGTGCTGCTCAATCAGCGACGCGATCGTATCGTCGGCCTCGGCGCCTTCGATGATGAGCGGCGGTAAATTCAGGTCTTTGGCAATCTGCTGCACATCGTCGATCTGCCGCCGCAGCTCGTCGGGCATTGGGGGCCTGTTTGCCTTGTAATCGGGGTATAATTCGTAACGGGGGTTATGTTCACGACCCGGGTCAAAACACAGGGCAACGTGCGTAGGCTTGCGGTCGGCTATGAGGCGCGCGACCATGCGAAAGAAGCCGAACACGGTTTCGGTTGCGTTGCCCTGCGCGTCGGTCAGGTTCTGCCCGGCAAACGCAAAATGCGCGCGGTATGCCATTGCATGGCCGTCGATGATGATCAGACTGGTTTTTTGTTTTTTGGATTTCATAAAGTTACGTTATTTTGCGTCGCGGGCTTTGCCTGCGCGGTCAGATCACAAATAACGCTGGCGTTTCATGCAAGCAAGCTGATTTAGGTTCATGCGTAAGCTCATTAGCCTCGTGATTCTGGCCGCGGGCACCCTGTTCTATGCCAGAGCCTACTGTAAGCAGGCCGATCTTCAATACACTTACCGCCCGCAGGTCACGGCAAAATCATTTGAGGCCTTCGCCGAACGCAACCGTAACTTTTCGCGTGCCATCGGCGTCAGCGATGATAACACAGAAAAGCTGACAATCCACAACGAACAGAAAAATGGTCTCGCGTTTCTGTACCTGCACGGGTTCGGCGCGACGCGCGGTGAAGGCGAAATGGTCGTCGAAGAGCTGGCCAAAACGCTGGGCGCGAATGCCTATTATGTGCGCCTGCCGGGCCACGGCCTTAACGCCGACGCGCATGCGGCGGCGACGTTTGACCAATACCTGAATACCTGTGAAGAGGCGCTGCTTCACATGCCTCTGCTCGGCAAGAAGACGGTGCTGATAGCCAGCAGCACTGGCTCGCTAATCGCAACGTATCTCGCGCACAAACACCCGAAGCTCGTTCACGCAGCGATTCTGACCGCCCCCCTTTGGGACTTCGGAAATAAAACCACCCGACTGCTGAATTTTCCCGGCGGGCTTGAACTCGGCCAGCTCGCGCTTGGCAAAGAGCGCGACGCAAGGTGGAAAGAAGACCCCGAAAAACGCCAGCACCCCGATTATTACAAGCACTGGCTGGCAAAACAGAAGTTTTCAGCCGTCGTAAACCTCAACAACCTGCGCCGCTTTATTGTCGACAAAGACAAAATCAAGAATCTCGAGCCGCCGGTCATGGTGATGATTTATTACAAAGATGAAAAGCACTACGACGACACTGTCGACATCAAGGTTATCCGCGAATGGTTGCAGGTTCCGGGAAAATCGCAGAAGAACCGTCTCGTCGAAATCGCCGATGGCAACCATATTCTTCTCAGTGAGTTCGTGCGCACAGACAAGAAAACGATTATCTCTCAAATCACTACATGGCTTGAAGCCATGTAGTGATTTCGCGGTGATGGCATAAACCCGACGCGCCCATGAAACCTGCTCTGTTGACCCTTCTCATTTTGTGCGCAGGCTGCGGCACGAGCATACCGTTCGACCAGGAATTCACGCTCAAACGCCCAACGGGCCTGAATGTCGTAGCGCTTTCAGGCCGGCGCATGCAGGTCGAATATTACGTACAGAACCAAGAAGACACGTTCGACGGGTATAACCTGCTCATCTCTCGCGTGAGCATTGGCGACAGCGAAGTATTTTCGATGGAACCCTTGATTGTCAACGGAAGCGTGCCGACATTCTTGCACTCAAGCAGTGAATTTAACGTGAGTGCGGTGCGCACGGTGTTAATAGACCGTCTCACGAATGTGCTGCCGTTTGAGGTGAGCACGACCTATTTTTTCAGAATTCAGGCGCACTCGCGCAAGGGCGTCAGGTCAGAAGGGTCGAATGAGATTCAGGTCACGGCGTTGCCGTGACCTGAATATTGGCAGGTGGTTAAGCCACCTGCGGTGGCTTAACCACCTGCCATCCTTGCCATACGCTCAGCCGGACCGACGATGTCGGTTACGCGCACGCCGAAGTTTTCGTCGATGACCACAACTTCGCCGCGAGCGATCAGTTTACCGTTGACCAAGAGGTCGACCGGCTCACCCGCGAGTTTGTCGAGTTCGATAATCGAACCTTCGCCGAGCGACAAAATTTCTTTGACGTATTTCTTTGTGCGGCCCAGTTCAACGGTGAGCGCCATCTGCACGTCGAGCAGCAGTTCGAGGTTCGGCGGCAACTGCGCCGCGCCGCTGCCCTGCTGCAGGCTCGGAAAGTTGATCGGGTTAACCGACACACCGCCGCCCATACCGCCACCGCCGCCACCGGCTGCGCCGCCGAAATCCATATCAAACGCAGCATTTTGCGGAGCGCTCTGCGAACGGTTTGCTTTTGCCCAACGCGAAGCCGAAGCCGCGTCGATATAATGCGTCATGCGCGAGCCGGGCATACCTTCGACTGCGATGTTATAAGAGATTTTGACGATACCGCCCATAAACTGCGGCGCGTCTGCCGGCGAATTGAAGAGCTTCATGTCAGGCATCGAAGGTGACAGAGACTCGTTAAACTTACCGCCT
>JAKQXK010000015.1 GCA_029561505.1 Spirochaetota bacterium
GCCCAGAAGATTGAGAAACAGCATGTGGTCGTCGAGACGGTTCTGCTGGTTGCGCCCGTAAAAGTAACCGAGCTGCAGCGCATGATAACCGAGGCCTGCAGGGTTGAAGTAAAGGCTCGTGGTATCGTCTGAAGTCGCAACCGATTTTTGCGGCAGGTTCGGTGTATCGATCATGCGGTTCGTCTGCAGCGCATCGCTCTGTGCCGGAGCAACCTGCGCTTCGAGCGTGGTTATTGCTAGCAGAAAGAGCAATAGCGAAAAAACGCGTTCGCTGTGCCTCGCAGATTTAAGCAGAAAACGGCGCACCATGAACGGAAAGAACTAAGGCAAAGACACCCTGTCGAGGAAATGTGCACGCACGTGCTGCGAGCAGTGCGGCCGATCAGTAGGTTTTGAACGAGCGTGCAATGTCGCTCAGCAACGCGCCGAATTTTGCATGGTCAGCGAGCATCAGCTTCTGTTCAACGATGAATGCCTGGCCTTTGCGCACGTAAACCCCGACGCCCTGAATTGCTTCTTTGCCAGCAACTTCAAGCTGATAGGCCGCAAGGCAGCCGTCGTCTACACCCATAAAACGGCGCTCAGCAGCGCTGATCGGCCGCTTATCATCGGGCAAAAGATTCGCCGGTTTGGTTTCTGACCTATCTGCGCGCTCTGCCAGATATTCGCAGGCCTTAACGCCGCGCTTGATTTCAGCGACGGTAACGGTAAAACTCGCGGCTGCGTCACCCGAAGCGACAACCACAATCTGGCCGCCGTCGAGTTCTTGCAGGTTCCAGTCAGCAGGATAGCTAAAGGAAAAGCGTTTTTTTGCACTCTTGAATATGAGCGGCTTTGCCACCGTGTCAGCCGCACCAAAAACCAGGCCGGCTACCAGTAGAAATAACATTGTCTGGCGCATAATTGAAGACAATTGAAACCGGTGCGAAAGTGTGCGCGACAAGACTTTTTCCACTTGCCGTGGTACGTAAGCGCTGCAAAGGGCAGCATGTCTACAGACCATCACGCGGGACTCGAAGACATCGAGGTGCTCGAATCGTCTATCTGCGAAATCACTCAAGACGGGCTCACGTTTCGGGGCTATAACATTACCGAACTCGCAGCAAATTCGACCTTTGAAGAGGTCGCATGCCTGCTGTGGAACGACCAGCTGCCCTCGCAGAAAGAACTCGCTGAATTTCGCCGTGAGCTCGCCGGCGAATATGCGCTGCCGCGCGAAATTACTGAGCACATCAACCACGTGCCACGCGAAGCACACCCGATGGCGGTCTTGCGCACGCTCATTTCTTCTCTCGGGCTCTACGACGCTGAGGCGGCCGACAATACCGGCCCGGCGATGCACCGTAAGTCGGTGCGGCTGCTCGCCAAAATTCCGGCAATCGTCGCGGCTATCGCGCGCCACGGCAACGCAAAAAGCCATGTCGAATCGAACGGCGAGCTCAGTCTCGCAGGCAATTTTCTCTATTGCCTGAACGGAAAAACACCCGATGCCGAAACGGAGCGACTGCTCGACACAACATTGATTCTTTATGCCGAGCACGAACTCAACGCCTCAACTTTTGCCGCACGCATCACGGCCGCAACGCAGGCTGACACTTATTCATGCGTCGTGGCAGCGGTGAGCGCACTTCAGGGCAACCTGCACGGCGGCGCAAACCAGCGTGCGACCGAAATGCTGCTGACTATTGGCGATGCGGCGAATGTGCCTGAATACATCGACGCCAGACTAAAGAAGAAAGAAACTATCATGGGTTTCGGTCACAGAGTTTACAAGAACGGCGACCCGCGCGTACCGGTGCTGAAAGCTCTGTGCCAATCGCTCAGCGAAAAGAAAAACGAAAAGAAAATTTTCGAAACGGCGATCGCAGTTGAAGCCGAGATGCTGAAACGCAAGCGCCTGCACGCCAACGTTGACTATTACTCTGGGCTGGCATTCTATCTGCTTGGCCTCAGCGCAGAAATTTATACGTGCATATTTGCCATGGCACGTGCTGCCGGCTACCTGGCTCACATAGCCGAGCAACTTGAAGAAAACAAACTCATCAGACCACGCGGGGTTTACACTGGTAAAAGAGGACTCGTATATAAGCCGCTGGCCTCGCGGTAGTATTCACCTTTTCTCACCGATCGCCCAGCGTTATATCACCGATAATTTCTGCGCTCTGGCGCGTAGCGTCGACCACCAGCAACAGCATTCGCACATTCATGTAATCAGAGGCTTCTTGCATGAGAGCACCTGCGGCCGCAGTCAATCTTTGGCGCTGCATGTCTGAAATCAACGGAAAATCCGCCTGGTCATGGCGCCGCCTTTTGACTTCAACAATACAGAGTTCTGCGCTGTCAGGTGACCGCACGAGCAGATCGATTTCAGCGAAGAATCGCCGATCGTTGCGTGAGAGTACCTGATAACCTGCCAGACGCAGAAAACGGGCGGCTAAATTTTCTTCGGCGTTCACTGAGACCACAGACCACCGAAAAACGCTGAGGTGCAAAACAGTTTTCCTAAGCGGCGTTTTAACTTGAAACGGGGTCAGGTAAGATATGTTTGGGCAGATGCGCCGGCTGCTGGTGATCGTTTTGGGTCTTTATTGTCTTGCGTGCAAGTCTGTGCAGAGCAGAGAGCTGGCGCAGAGCCCAAAATCTGCCAAACGACAGCAATCGCTGAGCGCACAGGCAGCGCCCAAGGCGCCGAAGCCGGCAGAATCATCAGAAAAAAGCGGCGCAGAGAAAAAAGCTCAGCCAGAATCACCGAAGGTTCTGCCCGTCGCCAGCACGCGTCCGATTCAGAACCCTTATGAATTTCGCGACTTCATGCGCAATGTCGAAGACGAACACAAAAAATTCGGAACAGCTGAGCGGGCAAAGCGATACAAGAAGCGCAAATATGGTAACAGCGTCGTCGAGCAGCGTTCGGGCCGCAAACGCCTCTATGACCACAATATTTTTCTGCGCGCGCTTCTCGAAGGCCGCCTCAGGTCACCCGAGTCTGGTGATCTGGGCGAACTATTTAAAGACGGTATTTTTCTGGATATCGGCAGCGCCATACTGTACGGAGAGGGAGCCGACACAGTCCGCGACCTTTACGAAGATAAAAAGATCAATCCGCATCTGACGATCATCGCGAGTGACGTCAATGACCCGACGCAGAAAAAGACGATGTACATCGACATCTACCGAACGAGGCGCAAGCCGCTGCCTTTTCCGGTTGTTGAAGTACCTTTGCTGATCGAAAAGCCCTCGCATTTCACTTCACCACTAAAACTGTTCTTAAAGAACACCGCGTCGGGTGTGATTCTGCGCAGCGCCAACGCGGGACCAGACCTCTATTACACGCCGAAGCAGGTACAAAAACATCTGCGAGCGGCAGTGCTGGCGTTTTACGATCGCGATCTCATTTATATGTTCAACAAGTACATACTCTTCAAGCCGAAAAAAAGACCTGACTTTCTTATTATAGGTGAAATCGATGATCAGGTCGGCACGAACCACCGTGCGACCACCTGGGAAGACATCGACTGGCATACGCGCACGTTCGACGAAGCTGTGCAGCTGAATACGCAGCATGTCTCATATGAGTGAGCCGGGGCGAAGCCTGTCGCACCGCAAAAATAATTATTCTGATTGCCGAAAGTTTATTATATTCGAGCGGAATGTCTGCACCAGTCGCCGAAGATTTTAAGAGTGATTACAAATACGGTTTCGTCACAGATATCGAAGCAGAAGAACTGCCACCTGGCCTGACCGAAGAAACGGTGCGACGCATTTCTGAAATGAAGGGCGAACCCGGGTTTATGCTCGAATGGCGTCTGAAAGCCTTTGCCGCATGGCAGACAATGACCGAACCCAAATGGGCAGAGGTTAGTTACCCGCCAATCGACTACCAGAAAATCAGTTACTTTTCGCGTCCGAAAAAGAAACTCGAGTCAATAGAAGACGCTGACCCGAAGCTGCTCGAAACCTTCAACAGGCTCGGCATTCCGCTCAGCGAGCAGAAGTTTCTGGCGAACGTTGAGGGCAGCGACATCAACAGCAGACCGGCGACACCAGTCGCCGTCGATGCGGTATTCGACAGCGTTTCTGTGGTCACGACCTACCGCGAAACTCTGGCAAAACTCGGCATCATATTTTGCTCCTTTTCAGAAGCGGT
>JAKQXK010000017.1 GCA_029561505.1 Spirochaetota bacterium
CTTTATACCGTCTTCGGCGCCGCGCTGAGGCTCTTGCACCCCGTGATGCCCTTTATCACCGAAGAGCTCGCGAGCTATCTGCCGGGTTATGACGGCAAACTGCTGATTGTTTCTGAGTGGCCGAAAGCGCATTCGCTGGCAGAAGAAAGCGACAACCATACCGCAGTTATGCTCGAAATCGCGGGCAAAATACGCCAGGTGCGCGCCGAGCTTTCTGTCGACCCCGGCGCAAAAATTGCGGTTTACGTCGTTCTGGAGAGCAACACCGAAAAGACTTTTGTGAGTGAAAACTCCTCATTCTTAAAGAGCCTTGCGCGCCTCGGCGAAGTCAGTTTTGAAAAGCCACAAGGCAAAATGATACATGCAGTGCTCAGAAAAGGGGCTGAAATATATCTCGATCTGGCTGGCTCTATCGACATCGAGCGCGAGAAGTTGCGTCTTGAGAAAGAGATTGTGAGCATTGAAAAGGGGCGCGAGGCCGCAGACGCGAAGCTCAATTCGCCGCAGTTTGCCGACCGTGCGCCAGCGGAGCTCGTCGAAGCCGAAAGGCAGAAGCTTGCCGATTATAATACCCGTCTTGACAGAGTACGGGACATGCTGTCTTCGCTCACTTGACATGAGTGTCTTCAAAGAACGCGCAGAACGCAGGTATCAGGTCATTGAAGACCAGGCGAAAATGCCGGGTATGCTCAGGCAATACGCTGCCGGCAAAACGTATTACATCAAGGGATTCTATGAAAAGATCGAGGTGAAAGTTCTCGATTTCAAAGAGCCGAATTTTCTGATTATTGATTCGTTGCGCGAGCTCGACGGTGCGATGACGCTCTACCATACGTTCAACAAACAACTCGAAATTGTCGGGGCAGTCAGCGACAAGCTTGTCGGCAGTCAGTATAAATTCGCCGTGTCGAACGTGCGTATCGCGGCAAACGACAGAAAATCACCGCGGTATGCAATGAGTTCAGATCTTGTTGTCGTGAATAACATTCGCGCCGCGCGCAACACGATCAATGCCTCGCTCTTCAATGTGCCCACGTCTGTGAAGATTCACCTTGAAAAGTTTCAGCAGCGTCTAAAAGATTTTGCAGATGAAGTGAAGGTAAAAATCTTCGAAAAAGACGACGAAAAGACTGAGCTTGTGCGCAAGACCATGAAGATTCTGATGGTGCACGACACGCAAGACCTGCTCTCGTACATGCCAGAAGACACCGATGGTTTCGTCGACTACCGGGAGCATCTCAATACCGAAATTGGTACAGTGATGGAAGACTATCGCAAGAAAAAAATCGTGTCAGAAATGATTGTGCCCATCATCTATCTGGGGCACGACGGAGCGTCGATACCCCTTGGGTATATTCAGCTGATTTCGCATGAGAAAAAACTGGGAATAGATACCGCCCTTGAGCTGAAGATGCTTGCATTTGAGATGGTCGACCAGATGCGCGATTCGAACACGATGCTCATCAACAAACGGCAGTCGATCGCCGATATTTCACGTGGGGGTATGCGTCTCGTCGTGACCGATGCTGAGCTCAAGAAGTTTCTTGTGCACCAAAAAGGTTTCAGTTTTGATGTTATCTTCAAATTGCAGCAACCCATCACGGTGTTTACCCAGATTTGTTACACAGGTTACACGCCGCAAAACGACCTGGCAATCGGGGTCAGCATCAAGGGCTTCTCGTCGCGCAAGGGTGAAAGCGATCGCTATCACCAGCACATCGACAGTCTCGCCAAGACGCCATAAAGGTCACATGGGCGCGGGTGCGTGAGCAGAACCAAAATCACCTTTACATCGCGGCGAAATCAGGTCAGACGGTAACGTATGCGGGTTCTTGATATAATGAATGCCAAAGCCGAGCCGATGCCGAGGGTCAGGCAATCTGATTCTGTTCTGGCTGCGGTGCGGCACATGCTGTCGATTCGCGAGACGGGACTCTTGATCGCGACGCCCGCAGGTGATGTTGTGGGCATCATAACCCAGAAAGACGTATTGCATCTGATTGCAGAACGGTACACACAACTCGAAAAAGTTGAAGTATGGGAAGTTATGTCGAAAAGCCTCACAACTATCTCTGCAGACGCACCGCTCGACCAGGCTCTGGGCCTCATGACCGAGAAGCATATTCACCACCTTCCGGTCATGCGCGAAGGCAAAACGGTGGGGCTGATTTCGCTCGATGACATAATCTCAGCGCGTCTGAAGCGCACCGAATCTGAGGCACAGTTACTGAAAGATTTTATTGCCCAGCAATAGGCTTTAGGCCCGAGCGGAGCCGAAGGGCCTGTAGTGAGCGAAGTCGAACTATGCCAAAAGAAATTACCCATTGCATTCTTGCAGAACGCGCGGTGCATACTCTCGCCGCAGCCAAGCCATCGGCAAAATCTGCCGTGGGCCGCGAAATTGTTTTTCTCGCAGAGAAGTTTCCGCAATTACTGTACTTTGGTTCTGTTTCGCCTGACATTTTCTTTTATGACATTAAGCTACCATGGGAGATGCGGATAAAGAACCGCGGGCTGCTTTGGGGCGAACTGATTCACGGTACCGAAGGCGAAGACTCTCTGGCGCACGTGATGGTGATGCTCGATATTTTGCGCGACGCAAACCTGCAAAAGCAGGTTAACTCAGGCCGCATTTTCTCAGCCGATCAGCATGATGGCCTGCTGCTTTTCGTGCTGGGTTATCTTTCGCACGTCGCACTCGACACGGTCATGCACCCTATAGTCTATTATTTTTCGGGCAATTATTATGCTCACGATCGCCGCGAGAAGCTCAGGGCAGAAGCCCGCCACCGTGCGATCGAAACAGTGCTCGACCTGCATAATCTTGCGGCGCTGAATTCAGATCTCAGAAAATTCAGGGCAAGGCAGAAAGTCACACTACCCGAGAAATGGCGTGATCTGGTGCTGGCTTTTTATGCGTTCGCGATTCTGAAGGCTTTTCCCGAAGAGGCTGCGCGCGAGTTTGGTGAGACCGGTTCGGTAGATATCCGCAAACATGCGTTCTTTAGGGTTGTCAAACGCTGTTATAAGAAACAGAACCGCTTCAACCGGCTTTTTCAGAATGTAGGTGTTTCGAGGTCGGGTCTTTGGTACAATCGCAAGCGCAATGACAGACTGCACTTTAACAGCAGCCTGCTTTATCCGGCTGCATCGTATCGTGAATATCTGGCGCGGGCCAAAGTAGAGATTTTTAAGATTTCTGACCTGAAATCATATCGTGATCCCTTGACAAACCGCGAGCATAAAATCAGCGCGCCAATGCTGACGAAATGCGCTCTTGCGCGTACCCACGCCTTCTATCGGGCTGCCTTTGCTTATGCACGAGGCTGGGTAACCCCGTCAGAGGCGCGTCGGGTGCTCAAAGGTTACAGCCTCAATAACGGAAAAGTTGGCGTGGCGACCCGGGCGATGCAATATTTCGCGCCCTTACCGATCGACGGCAATTTTCAATATCTGGCCGAGGCGCCTCAGAGGAGCATTAGATGAAAATTATTTTTGGCGTGACGGCTTCGATTGCGGCTTACCGGGCCTGCGATCTGGTGCGCGAGCTCACAAAACGCGGCCACGACGTGCACGTTGTCATGACGCGTACCGCTGCCTCTTGGATTAACCCTGTCATGTTCGGCGCACTCTCAGAAAACCGCGTCATCGTCGACGGCAAAGATTCGCTATTGGCTTCGCAGAACGCGATGGAGCATATTGAAGTGAGAACCGACGCAAAGCTGCTGCTCGTTGCGCCCGCGAGCGCAGACTTCATCGCGCGCGCAGCACAAGGACGCGCCGACGATATTCTCGCGGCCACGTTGCTCGCCTTCACCGGTAAAGTTGCACTCGCGCCAGCCATGAACCCATCGATGTACGCTCACCCCGCGACACAGAATTCTTTAAAAATCTGCAGGGGTTATGGCTACCATATATTCGACTCGGCAGAGGGTGAAGCCGTTTGCGGCGACCTCGGTCAGGGAAAGATGATGGCCGTCAGTGATATTTTAAAAGAAACAGAGCGGTTGCTCGCCTTCTGATATTTATTTTTTCGACGTTGCGCGCTGCTTTTTTTTCGCTGGCGCAGCTTTTGCGACCTGTCGCGGCTTTCTGGCTACCTTTTTCTCTGGCTCTTCATTGCCTTCAATGGCGTCGCCAGATCTGTTGATCTTCAGCAGGTCTCTGAGCCCCTTGCGCGCCGGTTTTGCCGCGGGTGCCGCTTTCGCTGTTACTGTGACGCGTTCGTTCGCTGCTCGCTCTTGCAGGTCGACCATGTCTTGCGCCTGCTTAATCTTCACCGAAAGAATCTGGCGTATCTGCGCTGCGCGCAGCGGCTTCTCGAGCACTGGAAATCCGTGCGCACGCGGCGGTATTGCATCCATTCGGTGTGTCAATATCACGAAGTCACTTTCAGCAAGGCCAGGGTAACGCTTCACGGCATGCGCCACAAAATCTGTACCTTTCATGCTCGATTCGGTATTCTGTTCAACAATGACGAGAAAAACCCCACCTTCGTTGTAAAGCTTCGCCATTGCCTGCGCTTTTTCTTTGGGCTTCTTCACAGCCTCAAGCACGGCTTCGGCCTCGTTTGCTGCGAGGTCTTCGGGCTTTTCAGCCGTCTGGCGATTGTAAAAAACACCTGTTTTGTCGAGCAACGCGATTGCATCGTTATAACGAAACGCCTGCGCGAAATCTAGCGGCAAATCGCGCAGCATAACCTTGAGGCTGTCGATAAAGCTGTGATTATCCTCAATGATAAGGACCTTGAATGTCATTAGTTCCCAGAAATGAGACTCAGACACACGGACAAGCGTTTGTGCTTTTCAGGCTGTCCGCAGCAGTTTTTTGAACCCATGATCGTTGTCACAGGTGGGGCGGGTTTTATCGGCAGCGCCGTCGTCGCGCATCTGAACGCGCTCGGCGAGACCGACATCGTCATCGTCGACAACCTCGCCGAATCAACGAAGTGGAAAAATCTTGTTTCGCTGAAATACCGCGATTTCATACATAAGTCGCAGTTTCTGGCAGCTCTGCCGACGCCTGCGTTCGGGGCGGTCAGCGCGATTATTCATATGGGGGCGTGTTCGGCGACTACCGAGCAGCAGGGCGACTACCTCATGGCCAATAACTATGCTTATACGCGTGTTATCGCCGAGCACGCGCTCGAAAAAGGCATACGTTTTGTTTACGCATCGAGCGCGGCGACGTATGGCAGCATCGAATCGGGTTTTAACGACGACGATGCGACGAGCATGACGCTGCGGCCGATCAATCGTTATGGTTATTCGAAACAGATTTTCGACGAGGTTGCCATTCAGAATGGCTGGCAAAAGCATATCGCCGGCATAAAATTCTTTAACGTCTATGGGCCGAATGAGTACCATAAAGGCGATATGTCGAGTGTGGTCTTTAAGGCATTTCATCAGATTTCAGAATTCGGATATCTCAAGTTATTTAAATCTAACCGCAAAGAATTCGGCGACGGTGAACAGAAACGCGACTTCGTCTATATCAAAGACTGCGTTGATGTTATTATGCAGCTTGTGAACAAACGCAGCGCAAATGGTATTTTTAACCTCGGCTCAGGCGCTGCGCGCAGCTGGAACGACCTTGCCGGTGCTGTCTTCACCGCTCTGGGTAAAGAAAAGAACATTGAATACATCGATATGCCCGCAGCACTGAAAGGCAGTTACCAGTATTTCACCGAGGCCAATGTCGCGAAACTCGCTAGTGCCGGTATTACGCTGAAGAAAACCTCGCTAGAAGAGGGAGTACGCGACTACGTCACAAATTACCTGTTGCCGGGCGAGCTGCGCCTGCAAGACCGCCAGCCTGCATAAAAACAAAAAAGGAACTCCATGAACGAAACTGCAAAACAAATAGATCAACTTGTCAGAAATGTACCCGATTTTCCGAAACCGGGAATTCAATTTAAAGACATTACGCCGGTGCTGCAAGACGCAAAAATTTTTGCACTGGTGATCAAGACGCTGGCGGCTGAGCTGAGAAACGAAAACCTGACAGCTGTCGCGGGCATCGAATCACGCGGCTTCATTTTTGCGAGTGCACTCGCCACTGAACTCGGGGTTGGCCTCGTGCTGCTCAGAAAGCCCGGTAAATTGCCGTGGAAAACCCTGCGCGCGACGTATCAACTCGAATACGGTACAGACGCAATCGAAATTCACGAAGACGCTGTGAAAAGCGGCGATCGTGTTGCCGTGATCGACGATTTACTGGCGACAGGTGGCACTGCAACGGCCGCCGCGTGCCTCTTGCGCGACGCGGGCGCAGAAGTTGTCAAATCGCTTTTTGTCATCGAGCTCGATTTTTTACAGGGCCGCGAAAAACTCAGAACAGCCGGTTTCCCCACAATCCATAGTCTGTTGCATTATTGACCAAGGACACGATGTCCCAGGCGCGGCAGCAGGCAGGCGAAGTTTCGCCACCACGCCTGGCTGGGGTCTATGTGCACCTGCCGTTTTGCGATGTCAAATGCGCATACTGTGA